>CAKZQV010000439.1 GCA_937141895.1 uncultured Verrucomicrobiota bacterium | reverse complement strand
GATGTACAACACCTATCAGGAAATTGATGTTTTGGCGGAAGCCATTAAGAAAACGATTAATATGTTCAGTTAATTTTTTACCACGGAGTCACTGAGGCACGGAGAGTTAAGCTCAGTGTCTCCGAGTCTCAAGCGATGCGGGTGGTAATAATGGGGTTATAAATGGATAATTTAAGAGAGCTTTATCAGCAGGTCATTCTCGACCACAATAAGAACCCGCGGAACTTCCGGAAGATGGAAGATCCCGACGGTTTTGCGCATGGCAATAATCCGTTGTGCGGGGATCAGATTGATGTCTATATCAAAATTAAAGACGGCATTGTCGATGATATTTCATTCGAAGGAAACGGCTGCGCGATCTGCACATCATCCGCATCGATGATGACTATGGCATTAAAGGGCAAAACTGAGGCCGATGCCGATGCGTTGTTCAACAGCTTTCATCATGCACTGACGGAAGATGAACAATATGCGGAAGATGTGCCGCTCGGCAAACTGGAAGTGCTGAAGGGCGTGAAGGATTATCCGGTGCGGGTAAAGTGCGCCACGCTGGCTTGGCATACCTTTGATGCGGCCCTTAAAAAACTGAATGGTGAAATTTCAACCGAGTAACGACAAACAAGTAATTCGTAGTGGAAGTTTTCCGTTACGCATTACGCATCACGGATTACGAAATATGTTTGGAAAAAAGAAAAAAGAACGTTTTGGTCTCGAAGAGCATAATCCCGAATTGCACAAGCAGGTGGTTCGTTCATTACGTATGGTTTTCGACCCTGAAATCCCAGTGAATGTCTGGGATCTTGGGCTGATTTATAATCTTGATATCGACGAAGACCATAAGGTGTATGCTCGCATGACACTCACGGCTCCGAACTGCCCGGAAGCGGAACGCATTCCCGGAAATATCCAACGTGCCATTTTGGAAACAGAGGGTGTTGAGGACGCGGATATCGAATTGGTTTTTGATCCGCCGTGGACGCGCGACAACATGTCGACCGCCGCATTGCTCGCATTAGGTTTGATTTAAGGAATATTATCTCATGGTAACAGAACAGCAGATACTCGACGCTCTCAGTAATATCATTGATCCGGACTTTCAGCGCGATATTGTTTCGCTTGGCTTTGTTCAGGACATGGTCATCGAGGGCGGAACCGTTTCGTTCACGATTGAGCTGACGACACCGGCCTGTCCATTGAGTCCGGTTTTCCAGAAACAGGCCATCGATCTGGTGGGCGATTTGGACGGTGTTGAAAACGTCAACGTCACCATGACTGCGCAGAAACGCGGACATCGTCAAATGAATGCGGAACAGAGCGGCCTGAAAGATGTTAAATATATTCTGGCGGTAAGTTCCTGCAAAGGCGGCGTTGGGAAATCGACGGTATCCGCGCTGCTGGCCAAAACGCTGGCAGGTCGTGGTGCAAAAGTAGGCCTGCTTGATGCGGATATCTATGGCCCATCTGTTCCTACCCTTTTTAATATGCACCGGCAGGGCGTCAACGCCTCGGCCGATCAGAAGTTTTTCCTGCCGAACGAGGTTGATGGCCTGAAAATCATGTCCTTTGGTTTTCTGATGGGGGACGGACCGGCAGTCATACGTGGTCCGATGGTTTCCCAGTATATGCAGCAGTTGCTGCATAATGTCGAATGGGGCGAGCTGGATTACCTGATCATTGATATGCCTCCAGGAACCGGCGATATTCAGTTGACGATTTCCCAAGCGGTACAGATTGACGCGTCCGTGATTGTGACCACGCCGCACGAACTTTCGCTGACGGATGTCCGGAAGGGCATTATGATGTTCGATAAAGTGAATGTTCCGGTTTTGGGCGTTGTGGAAAATATGGCCTATTTCATCTGTGATGGATGTGACAAACGTCATTACATCTTCGGCGAATCCGGCGGCAAAGAGCTGGAAGAACGCTTTGGTCTGGAAACGATTGCCGAACTTCCAATCACTGGAAACCTCAGCGGTTCGCTGGATGATCTGACGGCCAGCGGCGTTGCGAACGAAACCACCGATATTATTATTCGTACGCTCGGTAAAAAAATGATGGATAAGGTCGAACGTCCGGAAGTCATTCACGATGAAAAGACAATTACCCTCAAGTGGGCTGACGAAACCGTCACGGTTTCCAATGCCGCCCTGCGCCGTGCCTGTAACTGTGCATTGTGTGTGGACGAAATGAGCCGCAAACCGCTTCTGGACCCGAAAACGATTCCAATGGATATTCACGCCGAAACGGTCGAGCTGATCGGAAATTATGCCGTCATGGTGGACTGGTCGGATGGCCATAATACCGGATTTTTCCCATATTCCGCTTTTCGCGATATAGAAAAAAATGCGCGCCATAATAAGAGCATGAACAGTGCGACCGGTGCTGCAGGTGGCGGATGCGGTTCAGGTTCCTGCGGATGTAAATAGACTGCGCTTTATCTGATTCAGAACTTCCAACCCTTGAATGATTTCATTAGTTTCATCTAATGGATTTGATTTCAAAACTTGAAAAGCGTTTCGGCTCTTTTGCCATTCCCAATCTTGCGATATACCTGATCGCCATTCAGGCGATCGGTGTTGTTCTGTTGATGACCCAACGCGCGGATGGCAATGACCTTATTCTGTATGGTAGTGGCGTGCTGCATATGGGCCAAGGGTGGCGGCTGTTGTCCTTTATGATGATGCCGAGTACATTGAGTCCGCTCTGGCTGTTTTTTGCTTTTTATATTTTCTACCTGGTAGGCTCGTCGCTTGAGAGCCAGTGGGGTACTTTTCGGTTTAATCTCTTTATCATTTCCGGCTATCTGTTGACGGTCGCGATGGCGTTCATTAATCCGGGCGTTATCATCACGAATACCTATTTTCTGGGGTGTGCCTTCCTTGCTTTTGCCACGCTTTTTCCCAATGTCGAATTTCGTATATTCTTTATTCTGCCGGTAAAAGTAAAATGGTTGGGTATCCTTACGGCTGTCGGTTATCTATTGATTTTAATGGAACCGGCCAGCGGGCAGGGTTCTGCAAAGGTCATTGGTGATAAACTCTGTGTGATCGCGGCATTTATCAATTATGGCCTTTTTTTCGGCAAAAGCTTTGTCCTAAACATCAAGGCAGGGAAACGCCGAAAGGCGTTTGTTGCTGAAAATATTAAAACGGCGGAATCTACGTTGCATACCTGCGCCGTGTGCGGGGTGACCGATAAGACCGATGAACATATGATGTTCCGGTATTGTTCGACCTGTGGCGAATGTTTCTGCGAAGAACATATAAGCAATCACGAACACTAAAACCTGATGCCCGAATCTAAGTTCCAGGCCAGCGTGGAAACGTCCATTCAAAACGGGCGGCTCCATCTAAGGGTCAATGGGCACCTCGATGCTGAACGTGTGGCGAAGCTTTGGCCAAAGACGTCGGATGCGCTTAAAACGAAACATTTGACGTCTGTGTCTGTCGATGCATCTAAAATCATTTACTGTGATGGAGCGGGAACCGCTTTACTGATTATGATCCGCCGTACGGGCCGCCGCTTGGATATCCCCGTTGAATTTGTCGGAATGCCAGATGATGTCTCGGCCATGCTAGATTTGTATCCGCCGGAGAACATCGGCCGTGTCCCCGTGGCTAAGCCAAAGCGTCTTGAGGATCTGGTTGGGCTCATTGGTCAAACCTTCTGCGGTGTGTTGGTGGGGTTTAAAGAGCACGTAGCGTTTCTGGGTGAGTTGTTCGTGGCACTGTTCCGTTCCTTTCTGCATCCGAAATCCATTCGCGCGAAGGATTTCTTTGTGGTGGTGGAGGCCAGTGGCCCCCAGGCCCTTCCCATTGTTGGAATTCTGGGTTTCCTGATTGGGCTGATTATTGCCTTTCAAGGGGCAACGTTGATGCGTCAGTTCGGTGCTGAAATTTATATTGCGGATTCATCCGGTCTGCTGATGACCCGGGAGCTGGGTCCCTTGATTACTGCGATTCTTGTGGCCGGCCGCACGGGCTCCGCTTTTGCCGCCGAAATCGGAACGATGAAAGTGAACGAGGAGATTGATGCGTTAACGACCATGGGCCTGGATCCGGTACGTTTTCTGGTAATTCCCCGCATCATTGCCGCCTCCCTCATGACCCCGTTGTTGACGGTGTTTGCCAATCTGGCCGGAATTGCTGGTGGGGCTGTGGTGATGCTGAGTATGGATTATCCGTTGGTGACGTATGTTAACCGCCTAATGGAGGCCTTGGGGCCAGCGGATTATCTCAGCGGATTGGTGAAAGCGTTGGTGTTTGGTATTCTCATCGCATCGTCCGGATGTCTGTGCGGATTGAAGACGGGCGAGGGGGCCAGTGCCGTGGGTCACTCCGCAACGCGGGCCGTGGTGAGCTCGATTTTATTAATTGTGTTATCGGACGGCATTTTTGCGGTGCTGTTTTTCTATCTGGGAATTTAATGGAACCGATTATTACAGTAGAAAATATGACGGCTCAATATGGCGAGCATGTGGTGTTGGATCGTCTGAACTTCGAAATTAATCCGGGTGAAATCTTTGTTATTCTCGGTGGTTCCGGATGCGGAAAATCCACGTTGCTGAAACATATGATCGGTCTGTACAAGCCAGCATCGGGCGATATCCGGATCGGTGATGTGAGCATGGTCAACGCGGAGGGTGCGGAACGCGATGCGCTGATTCGCCGGTTTGGTGTGATGTATCAAAGCGGCGCATTGTTTGGATCGATGACCCTGCTGGAAAACATTTGCCTTCCGCTGGAGGAATTCACCTCGCTTGAAAAAGAGGCGCGGGAATTAACGGCCTGCATGAAATTGAGTCTGGTAGGACTTTCAGAGTTTGCCCACCACATGCCCTCGGAAATCAGCGGGGGGATGAAAAAACGGGCGGCGATTGCCCGGGCCATGGCGCTGGATCCCGAGATCCTTTTTCTGGATGAACCCTCCGCCGGACTTGATCCCGTTACGGCCGATGAACTTGACGATCTGATTATTCAGCTCTCTCGATCTTTGAATATTACCTTTGTGATTGTGACCCATGAGCTGCCGAGCATTTATAAAGTGGCGGATCGGGTGATTATGCTGGATGCGCGTACCCAAAAGATCGTTGCGGAGGGTGATCCGGAAAAGCTGAAGGAAAATCATGAGGACCAGTGGGTACGAAATTTTTTCAACCGCCAAGGAGCGGGGGCCTAACAGGAGAGCACCATGAGTACGAAACCCCATTATTTCGCCATTGGAATATTTGTAATCACGGCTGTAACGATCGGTCTGATTGGCTTGGTACTTCTGAGCTCGAATGCGCTGCAGTCGCCCGACCGGTTTATTGAAACCTATGTGGATGAGTCGGTGCAGGGCATCGATGTGGGAACGCCGTTCAAACTGCGCGGGGTAAAAGTCGGCAACGTGAGTCAGGTTTCTATGGTCTCCTCGGTGTATGATACGAGGAAAATGTATGTTCTGATCCGGGTTGCCTTGGATAAGAGCATGCTGGATCTCGGCGAAGAACAATTCGAGAACGAGGTTAAGGATCAGGTCGCCCGAGGCTTGCGTCTTCGCCTCGTGCCCCAGGGCATTACCGGTCTCTCGTTTGTGGAAGCGGATCTTTTTCCAGATTCAACGCAACCGCCGCTGGACATCGACTGGAAACCCGAAGTTTTATATGTGCCTTCCGCCCCTTCCACGATGAGCTTGCTGAGCCGATCTTTGGAGCGGTTGGCGGAACAACTGAATACGCTGAATCTGGATGTCATCGGCGCGGATGTTGAAAATATTACCAGTAACCTGAGTGAAACCATGGTCTATGTGGAAGAGCTGATGGGCAACGCGGCCAAAGCGTCTGAAGAGGTGGCGGAGAATGTGCGGGTTGCTTCGCACGATCTGCCGCAGATAACGTCCAACCTCATTAGCACGACCGACCAACTGGAAAGCATGATCAATTCATCGGATCAGGATATTGAACAGGTCCTGAAGAACATGCGGTACATCACAGACGATACCCGGGAACTGATCCGTATGCTGAAAAAGCATCCCGGCATGCTGTTGTCCGAACCCCCGAAGAAAAATCTAAGCCGCTAAGGAGAACCATGATGAAAATACTAAAGATGCTGACGGTTGCATTTCCCCTGCTCATGGCGTGCGGGTGTGTGAAAATCTGGCAGGATAATCTGGACATCAAAACCTACATGCTCCAAGTGGAGCGCCCCGGAGAAGGGGAGAGCGTTCCCATGTTTGGAAAGCTCTGGATCGAAGATGTGCACGTGCTTCCTCCATACAATGTGCGGAGTTTGATCGTACGTGAAAGTGATGTTGAATTTTCCACGTCATACTATTCGGAGCTTTTAATGTCGCCGACTGACAACTTTCGAAATCTGATCTTCGACTGGTTTTCAAGCGCCGGCTGTTTCAAAGAAGTCTCGACGGATGACCGCAAGGGCATGAAGTATCGACTGCTAGCCACCGTGATGGATTTCTATGGCGACCGAAAAACGCAAAAGGCCGTTTTTCGGATCAAGGTTTCATTGTTTACTGAAAGCGAGAACGTTTTGATGCATAAGGAGTATGCCGCGCAGATCAAGTCGGAATCGAACCATGCGGAAGACTATATCCGGGCATACAATCAGGCAACCGCTGAGATTTTGACGATGTGCGAACAGGATGTGCGGGCCGCGATCTCCGGTGAATAGGCATTGAAAGTCGGAATGACGATCGATACGCTCTGCACGAAAATAAAGGAGTCAACCATGTCCGTTAACCAGGCTGTAATTTTCACGAAACCGCTGCACCATCTTGGAATAGAGTTGTCGCCCGAAAAACTGGATGAATTGACGCGCGCTTTTTTTGAAGAAAAAGGATTTCGAGTCACATATTCAACACTGGTGACCGGCCCGGAGCTGGCGGCGCGCGAGGTGATTCGCCAGCATTATATTTTATACAGCACGGCGGCCTGGACTGAAGATATCATCGTCAGCGATGACGGAAAGGAACGCTTTACGGCGGCCTTCGACCAAAGCTGGGACGAGGAGGTTTCCGTAGGCCGCATACTGCCAACTGCGGAACTGCTGAAACGAAAAGAAATCGACGCGCATCAACTCTTCACGTATTGGAATTCAATTTTCGGTGCCGGCAAGACCGCCAAATTGCAGGATGGATTTATCATAGGCTATGTCGAGGAATTGGATGCCTACTGCATCAACGGATTCTATCCCTCCATGGAAACCAATTTCTATCATCCCGACACGCGCATGACCTATTATGTGGTGGAATTTGATCCGGAACAAACCTCCTGGTCCGATTTCCGAAAAAAAGTGCTCGGAGCAACCAATGCAAGCAATGCGGTGCATGAAAGCTTCCGGGGTCAGCTGTATTCCGAATATCCGGTCCAGTATCCGGGACGCGATAATTTTGTGCACGGAAGCGCCGGGCCGTTTGAAGGGTTTGTGGAACGGGTGATTCATGAGCCCGATTTCGATATGAGCACTAATCCCATCGGAGCCTACCTTTCCGAACGCGGGGTTGACCTCGAGTCATTTGTAGCATGGAAGAAAAATCAATCGATTTCTGACCTAGGCGAACTATTCGATGCTACCGAAGAAAAGGACACAGATGAAATCATCCCTACATTGGAAGGTGTTGGTTTTTAAGTGCGATTTATAAAAATGAGGTAATGCGTGAACGGTCGACTTTTCATCAGCATGGCGTTGGTATTGCTCGCTGTACTTTTAACAGGTTGTGTAACGACGTCTACACCTACCACCTATATTCCGGAAGGTGCCAACATATGGCCCCCGAAAACGGTTCTCAAGACGGATGATCTGACAATAGAGAAAACCTATGCCTACCGGAAAGAGACTCAGGTTTGGGATGGAAAGAAATTGCCGGCTTGCACACCGATGGTGACGCTGACCATCACGATGCCTTCAGGCAGTCGTTCCTATACGCAAGATCTTATTAATCTAGCCGTTCATCCAGACTGGCTTGGAAAAAATCCTGACTGGTGGAATGAAAATGTTTCTGTGACGAATGATGTCTTTAAATGGGCTCCCGGACAATTTCTGGTTCCGGGATTAGGGATTGTTCAGGGATATAAAACCTACCCGTGGATGAATGGACACTGGTCCGACTCCGACGTGTTTTACGGGAAGATTTTTTTGGAGATCGGTCATTTCGAGGGTGAGATCGATTCAAAAGAAAGGCGTGATTATTTCGGTATTATTATTCCTGACCCGACAAACCCTTTTATCGCAGCATCCGCCGTTTTAATTCCCTGGGGGTATCGCTATTTCATATCTTCGTCTGATTATTCACGAGGAAAGCGACCGAAACATTATTCTTCCGAGGCCATCATTTATGATGATAAAGGCGTCCGAAGGCTCGACCTGTTTCCGATATACGAAAAGGAAGGAATCGACAAGGGGTTTCATCAGTTTGTGGACGATCAGATTCATTTTATTTCATATGGGGGGAACAATCCCGCGAACTGCAAAAGTCATTGGCTGAACAAATCAGGAGAGCTGGATACTTCCGAAAATATTTTCTTCCGGGGCAGTCAGCCAGATAAATTTTTCTATCAGATTACCGATTCGGGCGGAGTGATCTCAGTTGATTGGGACACGGATAAAAAGCCATTGACCGCTTTCACCAGTCTCCCGATGAAAAAAATCGAGATCAAGGAACAGGCTGTACCTATCCGGGATAATACCGGGTTTCTGAAAGGTTTTATGGTTTCTGATGTTGATCCGGCTACTCAAAAAAAGCTTTACGGCTGGAGGGACGTTGACTTTAAAAACTGGACCGGATTTATTTGGGACGATTACGATGCTTCGCCGACCAATGGAGTGATTCTTGTTCATATTCCAGAAAAAGGATGGGCTGCAGCTCAGTCTTTCAGAATAAACAATCCGTTTGTGTTCGAAGGAATTGGCCATGGCGAACAGGGTAAGATCGCTGCTTTGAACCACGCTCACGCTATATTGGCTGAAGAGAATCGGCTCCATCAGGAAGAAATGGCGCGACGTGATGAGCAATGGAAAAAGGATCGCGAAGCGAAGTGGAAAAAAGAGCACGAAGAATATCTCGTTAAAAAGGCGGCAGAGGAACAGCGCCAGGCTGAAATCAACGCACAGGGTTCGGGGGCAGCCCCTGGCAGTTCCTCGGGCTATTCCCAATCGTGGAGCGAATATAAAGACGAAGCCAATGTCAAGCGGAAGGAAGCTCAGCAGCAACAGCGTGAACGCGATCTGAAAAACGGTATTTTCCGCGATAGTAGTTTTTACGATTAAGTTGTTTTTTATAAGAGGACTGGAAATAGTCGTTTGAAAACAGTTGCGCATTCTGGATATCAAAATTAGATTTAGTCTAATTACTAACCAAGGAGATGCTACAGATGAAAAAAGTACTGAGTATTATTGCTGTAACGCTGATGGTTGCCGGGTTGACCGGTTGCTGCTCAATGTGCGGAAAAGACGATACCTGCACTGTGAAAAAAGAGTGCCCGGAAGGCTGCACCAAAGCTTGTTGCACCAAACCGGCAGAATAGAATTTGTGAATTTTTTCAATTCAGTGGACAAGCCCCGATTTTTCGGGGCTTTTTTATTATTCAGGACGGATCATCTCGAATCGGTCGGACGTTTTGCAATACCAGTGTGGCGCGGACATCCGACCGATAGTTTTTAACTGATCGACACGAATCCGTTTAGATTCCGGGTCATAGATTTCATCTCGGACATGCACCCGCTTAATCAGGCCGATCACCATGCGGTTATGGCCGATTTCCAATGTGTCATAGGCCTCACACTCCAGGCTGGCCGGCGCTTCGGCAATGCGCGGAGCTTGTACCAACGAACTGGGCAACGGCGTTAATCCGCTACGTTTCAGTTCACTTTCGCCATATGGAATCGACGCGGCGCACTGGTTCATGGCTTCGGCGATCGATTCATCCACCAGATTTACAACAAACTCGTTGTTCGCCCGGATATTGAGGACCGTATCCTTCGGCGTCTCCTCATCGCGATTGCCCGGAGCAAAAACGCAGATCGGCGGGCGCGCACCCATTAGATTAAAAAAGCTGAAGGGCGCAGCATTTATATTTCCAGTGCCGTCCACCGTGGTAACGAGAGCAATCGGCCGTGGCGTCACCAACGAGGAGAGAATGTAATAGGCGCGATTTTTCAGTTCGGGTTGATCGAAGTCTAATTCCATATTTTCTCACGGGTCATTGGTTACTCTTGCTCCGGCGACTAAATTGCGACAGAATAATAGCCACAAAAGAGCACAAAAACTCAGCAGAATAGGTCTTTGCGTTTCTTGCGCCTTTTGGCGGCCATTCTCACAATATTTAACCGTCGTACCTATAAAAGTCAGCCTCTCCCGGTGGGTTCAGGTATCTGCTCGACGCGGATGTTCATACACAGCAGATCTACCGGATCGCCGAACTGGCTGTAGATGGCCACGTCCGCTGCATCGCGGCCAAACGCAATCGCGATGCGACCGCCCTGGAGATTGGGCTGGGTTGGATCGAAGGTATACCATCGGTTCCCGACATAGGCCTCGAACCATGCATGTAAATCCATCGGATAAAGCCCCTCCAGATAGCCCACAACAAATCGCGCAGGAATTGACAACGCCCGGCAACAGGCTATTCCTAAATGGGCCATATCCCTGCACACGCCGTGTCCCGCCTGGTTGACCTCTGTGGCACTGATAATCTGTTGGCCGAGGCCAGGGGTGTATTCCACGGTGTTGCGGATATAATCAACGATGGCGCTACACTGGTCATAACCGCAAAGGCTGCCGGCGGTGATCGACGCGGCCATTTCGTTGAACCGGTCCGATTCACAGAATCGGCTGGGATACAGATAGGGCAGGGTTTCGTCGGGCAGCTGTTGCACTTCGACAAATGGTGATCCCGGGGCGGCATCGCATGCTTCTGCGGTTTCGACATCCACAGAGGTATGAACCGAAAAATATCCGGCCGGAGCAACCAGCCGCTGACAGAGGTTTCCAAACCAATCGGTGAATTCAACGGCGGGTACACTGGGAGACAATACGTACTCTTCGCGGGCAATCCATTGTTGCCCGCCACTTCGGGGGCGCAGCATCAGAATGAAAGGCGTTGGAACCGAAATTTGGAATTCAAGATGGGAGGAGGCGTGTAACCACATAGGAACCCTTAAAAATATAAATTGATCAAACAAGCTTAACCGTACATCAGGCAACGAGAGGAACCGTCACCCATGGCGGTATGCGGTTCAATCATTTCCTGCAAATAAAACGGGGAGCTCCCTCCACGATTTCCAAAAGAAAAGGCGCCCCGAAGTTTCGGGACGCCTTGATTCATGTCAGAAATACCAGCCGATTAAAAATCAACGATGTTGGAAATGTAGGCTTCTAGTTCGTCGATCGGTAGACGGATCTGCTCCATGCTGTCGCGGTCACGGATGGTGACGGCGTTGTCGTCTTCGATGGTTTCAAAGTCGACGGTCACGCAGAGCGGGGTGCCGATTTCATCCTGACGACGGTAGCGACGGCCAATGGCGCCGGTCTGGTCGTAGAATACTTTCCAGCGTTTGGAAAGCTGCTCGTAAACTTCGCGCGCTTTTCCAACCAGTTCTTCTTTGTTTTTAACCAGCGGCAGCACCGCCACTTTATACGGAGCAATACACGGAGAGAAACGCAGAACGGTGCGGGCTTCGTGTCCTTCCGGCGCGCGGCGGGCACCGACGGTAGCTGTCGTAACTTCACCGGTCTCTTTATTGATCCACTCTTCACGATACGCTTCGCAGAGCAGGGCGAGGGCAATGCGGTCCACCCCGGCCGACGGCTCGATCACGTGCGGGACGTAGCGCCAGCCCTTCTTGCCCGTCTCGGGGTCG
>CAKZQV010000438.1 GCA_937141895.1 uncultured Verrucomicrobiota bacterium | reverse complement strand
GCCATCGTGAAACTTTATTTTGAGCGAATATCGCTTCAGGTTATTCCGGGCTACGATGCGGGAAGCATCGGTGAGTGCGGTGCCGCCGACGCCCCACTTTTCAATTTCAAAAACACCGCGCGTTTCACCCAGAACCTTTCCGCCGGACCGCACTTCAACGCTCACCTTTTCATATATTTTTCCAATACGGCCTTTGATGACCTTGGGGTCTACTTCATACCCGGCCAGGCCCGCCCGATACGGCGTAACGGTGTGCCCCAGCCTTTTCGCCCATTCCTGTCCATCGCCAACGGAGCCGGTTTTCGGATAACTGATGCCGCCGGTTGCGATCAGCACATACTTCCCTTCCACAGAAAAATTATCAGCGACCACTCGAAATCCGCTCTTGGTTTTTTCCAGAGCCTGGACCACCGAGGAACAGGCCAGCGAAACATTTTGGTCGCGCAGCAGATCGGCGAATAAATTGAGCACATCCATGGCGCGTTCCGTATGCGGATAGACTTTGTTCCCGGCCTTCACCACCGTCTTCAGCCCATTCGCCGCAAACCAGCGCTGGGACATCGAGGGGGTAAACGCCTGAAGCGCCGGTTCCAGAAAAGAACCCACTGGCTCTCCGAACATCTGAATCATTCGAACGTCCGAGATGTTGGTCGTCAGATTGCACCGCGAGTTCCCGCACATCAGCAGTTTCCGCCCCGGCTTCGCCTTCCGCTCAAGCACCAATGCCTTCAGCCCAAGCTCCCCGGCGGCGGCCCCGGCCATCAGTCCCGCTGCACCGCCCCCGATTATGATGAGATCTGTTTTACTCATAGACACCCATATTGGCAGACCCTATATTCTTTTCCAACTAAGGAGACCTCATGAAATTTTCAGTTCTTTCCCTTCTCGCCCTGACCGCTCTGCTGTTTTCCGGTTGCGCAAAATTGAAGGTACAATCCGACACCCTTTCCAATTACGATTTCAGCAACGTGAAAACCTACGAATGGGTGCAGGCCCCGGATGAAGTTATCAACGAAGACGACACCTACCTCAGCGAAAAAGTACAGCGCGCCCTGAATAACGAACTGGCCGGACGCGGCTGGAAGCAGGTGCTTGAAACCGCGCAGGCTGATATCCAGATCATCTACTATGTGAAGCTGGCCGAGCATGAAGAGTATACCGGCCCGGCCACCAACTCCGGAGAAGAGTCGCAACTGACCGGTGGATTTACCTACAACAACAGTAAGGGCTCCTGGGGTTATAATGAAGGGCAGTCAGACCTCAACGCCTACACCATCGAGGTCGGCACCCTGACCCTCCTGATCTACGAAGCCCAGACCGGAGAAAAGCTCTGGAAGGGAACCCTCGAAACGCGCATTGAACGCGAACTGCCGGTTGAAAAACACAAGGAAGAACTCACCAGGGTTGCCCGGAAAATTATTTCACGAATTCCTTGAGCTCATGGTGCCGTCACTTCTCATCCTCCCCCTGGCCATCCTGCTACTGATCATCAGCTTTCCGCTACGGAATAAACTCAAAAAAGAGCGCCGACGGAAACTCTACAACACTCCAGCGCCGGACCAATGGTTCCAAACATTGGAAAAAACCCTTCCAATGGTTGGAAAACTCAGTGCCGAGCATGGGAGACAGCTGACGGGGCTCATGCAGATTTTCCTCGCCGAAAAAAAGTTCGAGGGTTGCGGCGGACTTGAACTTACGGAAGAGATGAAAATCACCGTAGCCGCACAGGCCTGCATGCTCCTGCTCGGTCGCGAAATTGAGGTTTATCCCAAACTCAAAACCATTCTCCTCTATCCCCACACCTATACCGACGGCGAAACCGCCCGGCTCGGCGAATCCTGGAATGTCGGCGTGGTCGTCCTTTCCTGGAACAGCGTCGTCGGGGGCGCGCGGAATTTTCAGGACGGCCATAACGTAACCTTCCACGAATTTGCCCATCAGCTCGACCAGGAAGACGGCGCGGCCGACGGCGTTCCAATCCTTGGAGAAACCAATGCCTACCAGACCTGGGCCCGCGTGTTCTCCTTTGAGTTCGACGACCTCGTCGAAAAAACCGAGCACGGCAAAACAGACGTGATGGATGAATATGGCGCCACCAACCCCGCCGAATTCTTTGCCGTCGCCACCGAAACCTTTTTCGAAAAACCGCGGCAGATGAAAAATAAACATCCCGAACTCTTCGCCAAACTACGCGGCTACTACAAAGTGGATCCCACCGAATGGATATAAAAAATGCGCCCGTGAGGGCTCCGGGCCTACATTACAAAATTCACCACCCTTCCTCACTGTAGGCCGGGTCCCCTGACCCGGCGGGGCACCAGAAGCTAAAACTCAGTTCCATCAAAGGGATTAAACTGCTTAGCAAACCCCCACTCTTCCGGCTTTGCAACCAACCCGGCCCTAACCGGATTCATCCGAATATATTCCCATTTGTCAGAACGACTTTCATCACTTCGCAATACATGATCAAAAAATCCGGCCTGCCATTTGATCTCACGATTTCCCACAACAGATTTAAATGCTTTCACCCACTCACCCAGCGTTCTTTCTGAACCCATTGCCATAGTGATGATCAAATGAACATGGTCTGGCATGAGAACAAAACAATCCACATGAACCCGATACCGCCTTATAGATTCCAAAGCAAAAGATTCGGCTCGTTTCATAGCAGCTATATTGCATAACACCTTTTTACGATTTTCAGTGCACAACGTCAGAAAATAAGCAGGAACTGAATCAAAAATTTGACCGAGGCGACGCTGACGTTTTGGATGGTCCGGATTCGACATCAGTTAGATTTCCCTTCTGTTCACCCCGCCCGGTGAGGGCACCGGGCCTACATTACAAAATTCGCCGCCCGACCTTGCTGCAGGCCGGGTCCTGACCCGGCGGCGCACTCGCGCTATTCTACACTCCGCTTTTCGATCTGTTTGATCAGATCATCGAAAATGAAGTGATGGAAGGGCAGAAAGATATACCAATAGGTACGGCCCCAGAGGCCCTTGGTTTTGTAGTAGGCATTTACGGACAGTCGGTTTTTATCGCCGGAGATCGGATCGACCCGAAACTCGAGCCAGGCATAACCCGGCACCTTCATTTCGGCGCGTAACAGCAATTGTCGACTATACTGAATTTCCTCCACACGCCAGAAGTCGACCACGTCGTTTACGCGCAGCCCGGAGGCACTTCGACGCCCACGGGTGGTTCCGACCCCGCGCAGCAGGCGGTCGATGCCTCCACGAATACGCCAGAGAAAGGTGCTGTGAAACCAGCCCTTTTGACCCCCGATATGCGTAATGGAACGAAACAGAGACTGCGCACTTTTACTGGTTACCAATGAATAGGAACTGGTGTAGGTCGGTGCTCCGTTAATCTCACTGAGCTTGATCGCCAGCTCATAGTCCGGAGGATAGCTGTCCGACCAACGGGTGGATACGCCATCCTGATCCTCGCGCGACAGCGCCAGCACGAAAGCTTCTTTACAGGACAGGCGACGAAATGGAATCAGCTCCAACACATCGTTTTCTTCGCAAACCACATCGTGCGTCACACTTTCCATCAGGCACCAGGTGATGGCGGCCGGAATCGGAGTAAGCAGTGATGTGATGTAAGAATAAAATCCTATATGTGAAACGGGCGATGGAATAAACCTTCGTTTTTTACCCAGCACCTCGGCGTGCGGTTTCAGCATTTCCTCATAGGTCAGAATGTCAGTTCCGCCAATATCGAAGGTCCGCCCGGCAGTCTCCGGCAGTTCCAGTACACCCACCAAATTCTTGATTACATCACGCAAACCGATCGGCTGGCATTTGGTCTTCGCCCAGCTCGGCACAAGAAACAGCGGGATCTTGCGGACCAGATGATTGATCATTTCATAGGAGGCGCTGCCGGATCCGATAATTATCGCAGCACGCAGAACAGTTGTTGGGACCTGGCCCTGGCTGAACTCTTCGGCCACTTTGGAACGACTGGCGAGGTGCGTGGAAAGATTGGCCTGCATATCACCCAGACCGCCGAGATAAATGATGCGCTTCACCCCCTGCGCTTCGGCGGCGGTGCGGAAGTTATGTGCGGCGGCGGTGTCGGCATCTTCAAATTTTCGCGGCCCAACCAACATCGAATGAATGAGGTAGTACGCCACATCCACACCTTCAAGGGCCCTCGTCACCTCCTGCGCAACGAGTGCATCGGCCACCACCACTTCCGCGTTCGGCCAACGCTCCGCATGCTCTGGCGACTCGGCGCGCACCATAACCCGCACTTTATAGCCGCGCTCAATCAGCTCCGGCACCAGACGCCCGCCGATATAGCCCGTGGCCCCGGCAACCAGAACAATGCCCGCCTGAGTACGCACGTGTGTCGGAAGATCACGGCACATCATTTCCTCTGTACTATTCACCATCTAAATCGGTCCAATTTGGTGCTATTTTACCAATCGCCAATGAAAGCACAAGCCTCGCATAAACACGGACAATATCCTCCATATTAATGGTCTTTAATATTGCAAAGAAGTCTACTCGACAGCGCGTTGAACATATGTCTATTTCAGTTGTTATGAATGCAAATAAATTAGAAGAACTAATAAATGAGAGTATCAAACTGGAGCTGAACGCATCCAATCTCTACGAACTCTTTTCCAATCTCCTCCCCAACGATACTGAATTCTGGAAACAACTTTCCTGCGAAGAAACTGGGCATGCCCAACAGATTCAAGCCATTAAAAATTCATTCATCCAAAACGGAAGTTTTCCTCCTGAACTCATGGCGGACGCCATCGAGGTACTTAAGCTCGATAACGCGAGAATTCATGCCCTGATCGAACACACCAGAGCAAACCCTCCAACGCCGATCATGGCCTGTGAGATCGCCTTAAAACTCGAACAGGACTCCGGCGAAAGCTACTACACACAATTTACCGAAAAAACACCGGAATCCGAAATTGAGGCCACGTTCCGAAAAATCAATAAAGCGAATATGAAACATGAACAGCGGATTCGTGAGCATGTAAAAATGCTGCTTCGTTCCGATCCATTACTCTCTACCCAGGACTAGAACAACCCGGCGAAAAACGGATAATCCAGAGTGGAATTGTAGCATTTTAATTCTTAAAAGACTGCTCGACACAAACATGGCGATTTGTAAGTTTGCTCGCCAGTAATGAGAAATGAACGTTTAGAGGAATTAGTTGAGGAGAGTATCCGACTGGAACTTAATGTTGGCGAACTCTACCGCATCTATTCCGAGGCCTATCCGGAAGATAACGAATTCTGGTGGCAGCTCCACCTAGAGGAAAAAAGCCACGCCACCCTCCTCCGGGCCGCGCGCGATTCCTTCATTAAGCGCGATAAATTTCCGGTGGATATGGTGGCCGACTCAATTGACGACCTCAAAACTTCAAACCAAAAGATTGAAGGGCTGATAGCACAGTTCAAAAACAATCCGCCCGAGCGCTATGAAGCCTGCCGGATTGCGGTCGAACTCGAGAATGAAGCCGGAGAACTGCACTACACCCGCTTTATGGAACGCGAAGCGAGTACCTCGGTGGAAAATGTGTTTCAGCAGCTCAACCGCGGGGATAAAGAACACGAGCAGCGTATCCGGACACACTGCGAATCCATCGGTGCCGAAGTTTAGGCCCCCTCATG
>CAKZQV010000437.1 GCA_937141895.1 uncultured Verrucomicrobiota bacterium | reverse complement strand
ATTCGGCTACGTATTCGCCCTGATGGGGGTCCGAAGAAGGGATGATATAGGCATCTATTTGCGCCGCTTTCATAGCCGATCGCAAGTTAGAAATTCGGTTTTTTATATCCGTCATGGTCTTATATTATATTTTTTTGTAATATATTTATTATCTTCGCTTAGCGAATTTTACGAACCACTCTGGTTGAGTGTGTGACGAAGATACGTCTTTCAAAGAAATCACAAAAAACCCGCTCATCTGAGAAGAATCTATTATCTTGGAGGGTGAGCTACAGAGCCTCGGTCCCATGGTAGAAATGAAACAAAGGCTGTCGCAAAAGATGACTCAAAAGTTGTCGCCGCAACAGATTCAGCTAATGAAACTGCTGCAGGTGCCTACTTATGCCCTGGAGCAGCGCATTCAGGAAGAGATGGAAGTCAACCCGGCTTTGGAGGAAGATATGCAGCCCACAGAAGGTCTGGACGAATTGTCGGCTGAAGAAGAGCGATCTGAGGATGAGTTTGAACTCGATGACTATCTCGAAGAGTATATGGAAGACGATCCGACGACCTATCGCCAATCGTCGACATCCGGAGGCGGAATGACCGAAGAAGATCGCCGAAAAATGGCAGTCGCTCAGGATGGTTTTTCTGAATATTTGGAAGAACAGTTGTCCATGCGACGCCTCAAAAGCGAAAGAAAAGAAACGATCGCAAATCAAATTATTGGCAGCCTTGATGAGGATGGATATTTGCGCCGGGAGATCTTTTCCATTATTGATGATTTAATGTTTGCACAAAATATCGAAGTCAGTGAGGATGAAATCAGAGAAGTGTTGGACGTCATCCAAGGCTTCGACCCACCGGGTGTGGGCGCTCGTTCGCTGCAAGAGTGTTTGCTGATTCAGACGAATAAACGGTTGCGGAAAATGGAGTCGGATCCTGATCCAGACTGGCAGCGAGCTCATGTGATTCTCGAGAGTTATTTTGATGCTTTTGCCAAAAAGCACTACAGTCGCCTTCTCAAAGCCCTGGAGTGTTCGGAGGATGAGCTTAAAGCCTCCATGGAAGTGATTACCTCACTCAATCCACGGCCGGCCAGCGCCTTTTCTTCAGGACGGGCGAGCTTACAGGATCAGTATATTATTCCAGATTTCATAGTTGAAAATAAAGATGGAGATCTCGTTCTGAGTCTCAACAGCATGAATGCCCCGGAACTACAGGTCAACCGGCAATATCAGCAAATGCTGAAAACATTTAAAGACCAAAAGTCCGCTGATAGTAAGCCTCAAAAGGAGCAAAAAGAGGCGGCCATGTTTATTAAGCAAAAAATTGATTCGGCGCGCTGGTTTATCGATGCGATTCAACAGCGCCAGCAGACGATGTACAAAACCATGTACGCTATTCTGCAATATCAACGCGAGTATTTCCTGACCGGCGATGACGGGCGCATAAACCCCAGGATCCTCAAAGACATTTCAGCCGTGACGGGACTCGATATTTCCACCATCTCTCGGGTAGCCTCTGCCAAATATGTGCAAACAGAATTTGGAACCAAGCTGCTCAAGGACTTCTTTTCCGAATCTATGCAAAATGCCGAAGGCGAGGAGGTCAGTACGCTCGAGATCAAAAATGCCCTTAACCTCATCGTTGAAAAAGAGAATAAACAAAAGCCTCTATCAGATCAAAAACTGATGAAAGCTTTAAAGGAAGAAGGGTATAATGTGGCACGACGAACTGTAGCCAAATATCGCGAGCAGCTTTCCATACCCGTAGCCCGACTTCGAAAAGAATTGTAATTCAAAACTTTTTCTCATCTGATCCCTTCAGCCTTTAAACTATCCCGATGTTTGTAGAAGCTATTCAACATATCTCTCAATTTACGCGTCCGATCCAAACCCTGATTCGAACATACGGAGCCAAAACCGTTCGACCGGGCTTATCCAGTCTCTTTTTTATTAATGACCAAGGCGTGGCTGTCAGTTGCAAACACGTTGCTAATCTCATTACCGCAGCCAATCAAAAATTGCAGCAGTATCAGAGCTTTAAAGAAAAACTGGCCACCTTTCCCCGCGATCACACCTTCGAAAAGGCATTTGAAGGCCTTATCAAAGAGTATCGGTACACTGAAAATACCGTGGTTCAAGTCAAAAACAACTTCGTGGGTTGTGTGCATCCACTACATCAAATTCAGGTTCACAATCATCCAGAACACGACTTAGCCATTTTACATTTTAAAGGGCATAGCCAAAATCAGTACCGCGGACATGCCACCTTTCTGAAGGATATGTCTGAGCTCAAGGCCGGAAAGACCCTTTGCCGCGCCGGATTTCCCTTTCCCGAATACAAGAACT
>CAKZQV010000436.1 GCA_937141895.1 uncultured Verrucomicrobiota bacterium | reverse complement strand
ACAGCACGCGTTTTAAAACACCCTGCGTCTGTGAAATGCACAGACCGTAATTGGCAATCGTTACTCCGGCCGCTTCGCACTTTTCAATGCGCGATAAAACTTCACGACGATTTTGCATACAGCCGCCGCACTGAATCGCCAGTTTGTATTCCGACAGGTTGTCCGGAAAATCGCGGCCGGAATACACATCAATTGCAACATCAATACCCACATACTGCCGGAGCCACCGCGGAATTTTTACGCGACCGATATCATCCTCCAGCGCATGATGCGAACACGATTCTGCAATCAGCACTTTATCGCCCGGTTCCAGTTGATCAATCGCCGCCGCGCCCATCGCAAATTTCCGAAGATCCCCCTTCAGCCGGGCGAACAGAATGGAAAACGTCGTGCACGGAATGTCGTCCGGCGTGTCAGCCACCATCTTCAACACCATCTGCGAATCGCAGATCGCTACATCCGGCTTCTGATTCAGCATGGAAAGCATGTGCGCATATTCTCGTTCTTTGCAGACCAACGTGGCCGCGTCATTATCCAGCGCATCGCGAATCGTCGAAACCTGCGGAAGAATCAAACGCCCCTTCGGCGCCTGTAAATCGATCGGCACAATCAGCATCGCCAGGCCGCCGGGCTTTACCAGATCTCCAATCAACGGCGGCGGCTGTAGAAACTCCTCCGGACAGACTTTAATCAATTCCGCTTTTAATCCGGCCAGTACCTGATCTCTCGAAGCGATTTCAGCTGAGTTTACTTTCAGGCCCTCCAGATTTTCATAATCGTATAAATCCGATTTGTTAAAAATATGAACAACCGGAATTTCTTTTTCTTCGGCCTTCTGAATCACTGACGTTTCAAATTCAGTAACCGCAGCTCCTTCATGCAGCAGGAGAATAACATCCGCCCGATCAAAAACCCGTTCCGTTCGATCAATCCGTTTTTCGCCCAGCGCTGTTGTATCATCGATCCCCGCAGTATCCAGAAAAACCACCGGTCCAATCGGCAGCAGCTCCATCGGCTTTTCAACCACATCGGTCGTCGTACCCGCCTGCTCCGAGACGATCGAAACATCCTGCCCCGCGATCAGGTTTAGAAATGATGATTTCCCCACGTTGGTTCGTCCAAACAACGCAATGTGTTGGTGTCTTTGTGGTTTAAACCCATTCATTCTCTGTGTCCTAAGGCCATTAAATTTTGCGGGGAGAGCGTTTTTTCCACTAATTCTTCACCAAGCTGCTCGATTAGATACTCTTTAAAATCAGTACTATTTGTCCGTTTGAATGTTTCGACCAGTTCCGTCGCGCGCTCGTATCCAATGCTTGGAAGAAAGGCGGTGATAATTTCCAATGATTCGAAAAAGAGCTGTTTACATTTGCTCTCGTCCGCTTCGATATTTTCCGCATGGTTCGCCAACATGGCGCAGGCATCGCCCAGCAGTTCCATCGATTCCAGCAGGGCCGATGAAAGCAACGGAAGAAATTCATTGATCTGCAGCGATCCGCGCGAGGCACACTCGGTGATGATAAAATCGTTCGCCTGAACTTTGATTCCAATCTGCATGACGCTTTCCAGAATCACCGGATTCACTTTTCCCGGCATGATGGAAGAACCCGCTTGCACCGCCGGCAGTTTGATTTTTCCGGTCATATGCAAAAGACGAAGATCGCCGCAGATTTTCAGCAGATTCGCCGCGCAGGCTTTCATGATGCCGGAGACCTCTACAAAAGCATCGGCATTGGCGGTTTGGTCGACGAGGTTTTCACCCCGACTGATGCCCAGGCCGCTGATTTCACGAAGCTTATCGGCCGCGAGAAAAATATAGGATTTGGGAGCCGTCAGTCCGGTACCCACAGCTGTGCCGCCAAGGTTGACCACCCGCAGGCGTTCTTCGCATTTAAACGTGCGCCAGCGGTCGCGGGCAAAGGCTTCGGCAAAAGCACCGAATTCTGCGCCGAGGGTCAGCGGAACGGCATCCATGAGTTCTGTTTTTCCAAGAGTTGGAATATGGGCAAATTTATTTTCCAACCGTTGGAAAATGCCCTGCATTTTTTCGATGGTTTCCGCCAGTTCCCGCAGGCTGTAAATGGCCGCCACTTTAACGGCCGTCGGATACACATCGTTGGTGGATTGATGAAGATTTACGTCTTCAATGGGATGCGCGCCGGCCTTTTGTCCAATGACCTCATTGATGAACATATTGGTCGACGTTCCCGCCCCGCCTTGCAAAGCCGGAAGTGGACATTCCGGATTATCCATGATCTGTTCGCAAGCATAAATAATGGCATCCGCTTTTTCTGCGGACAAAAAACCCAGGTCTTTATTCGCCAGCGCGCAGGCTTTTTTTACCATCGCCAATGCGGCGATCAAGGAAGCAGGAACAGCACCTCCAGATAGAGGGAAATTCTCTAATGCGCGAGCGGTATGGATACCCCAAGGCGCATCGGCCGGAATTTCCTTTGTTCCTAATAAATCATGTTCTGTTCTTGTGCTCATCGTTGACCGGAGCCTATCTAATCTGCTTTTTCGTTTCCTTGACCGAAATCAAGCCTGCTGCATTTTACTGAGCATCGATTTGACGGAAACGCCGGAGAGCCGCCCGAGCTTGCCGGTAAGCGAGCCGAGCTGATCGGTGTTGGCGTCGATGACGAGGGTGATGGCTGAACAGTCGCGATTCGGGCACGGCACACCGGTACGCGCGAGTATGATGTCGCCATAGTCCGATAACAGTGCATTTACCGCCGCCGCGTTTTTTTCGCGGTTTTCAATAATCAGCCCCACAAAGCCGAGACGCTTGTCCATGATCTCCTCCGTT
>CAKZQV010000435.1 GCA_937141895.1 uncultured Verrucomicrobiota bacterium | reverse complement strand
CGTTCTTCAAGCTGATCCATCACACGGGCGGCGCGAGTATAGCCAATGCGCAGGCGACGTTGCAGCGAGGAAGTTGATGCCCGCTTGGTCTGGCGGATGACTTCCATCGCCTGCTCAATAATTTCATCGTCACCGCCGTCGTCCATTTCGGGCAGATCCGTTGTCGGTTTTTCAATCTTCTCGTGAATCTCGGTAATGAATTCCGGTTGCTTCTGTTCTTTCCAGAAATTGGTCACGTTATCGATTTCCGGATCGCTCGTGAATGCGCCCTGTGACCGGATCAGTTTATCAGATCCCGGAGGCAGTACCAGCATATCGCCCTTCCCCAGCAGCGAGTCCGCGCCCATGCGATCCAGAATCGTGCGACTGTCCACCTTCTGCGAAACCTTAAAGGCAATACGTACCGGGAAGTTGGCCTTGATGGTGCCGGTAATGACTTTCACATCCGGCCGCTGCGTGGCGAGAATCATATGAATTCCGGCCGCACGCGATTTGGCTGCCAGTCGGGCAATGCCCGCTTCAATCTCGGCCTGAGCCACCGCCATCAGGTCGGCCAGCTCGTCAATCACGATGACGATATAAGGCAGTTTTTCCGGAAGATCCGCCTTCTTCTTTTCCGGGTCGGTGACAACTTCTTCGCCAAACAGTTCTTCTTGCTTTGCTACCGCACGGGCATTGAATCCCGGAAGGTCGCGGACGCCGGCCTGACGGAACCATTTGAAACGCCGTTCCATTTCGTCGATTGCCCATTTCAGGCCGAGCGCCACTTTCTTGGCATTCGTGATCACGGGAACCACGAGGTGCGGCAAATTGTTGTATTGATGGAATTCGACGGTTTTCGGATCGACCAGGATCATACGCAAATCATCCGGCGAATGCTTCATGAGCAAACCCGTCAGAATCGAGTTCATGCAAACCGATTTACCGGCACCGGTCGCACCGGCAATCAGCAAGTGTGGCATTTTGGCCAGGTCAAAAACCATCGTTTCACCACTGACGTCTTTACCCAGCACCAACGGTAGTGCGCTCTTGCCGTCTTGAAACTCCTGACTTTCAATCATGTCGCGGAAAAAGACGGAGGAGCGCGCGGTATTCGGCACCTCTACACCGCATACCCCTTTTCCAGGGATTGGAGCCTGAATACGGATACTCTCCGCATGCATCTTGAGCGCAATGTTGTCCGACAGCGCCTTAATGCGTTCTACACGAACACCGGCAGCCGGAAGGATTTCATAGCAGGTAACTACCGGGCCCTGCTGCACACCGGTGACTTTGGCCTCAACGCCGAATTCTTCCAGCGTGCTCTGCAAAACCTGGGCGGTATCGGCCACCTCGCCGGCGGACATGCCTTTGGCCTGCGGGACCGGTGGATCCAACAGATCCAAAGGCGGCAGTTTATAATCATGAGTTTCGGTTTCCAGCGTTCCGGTAAATGCCCCTTCTTCGGCGGCGTCTTCTTTCTTAGCCTTTGGTTTCGGAGCCGGTTTGGGCTTTTCAACCACCGGCTTCTGCTCAGGCTTTCTGACTTCCGACTTCCTGGAAATCTTCTGCTGCTCCTCCACAAGCGCCTTGATATCAACATCGTGCTCGATCTTCTGCGCAATGGCGGGTTTCGGCTCGGGCTTCGGTTCCGGTTTAGGCTTGCGCGCGGCGCGTTTTTTCTTGGGTTTCGGCTCGGCGGCAACCTTTTCGCGCTTCTTCTCAAAAACCTCGTCCTCGGACGGTTTTTCAAATTGAATATTTTTGGCTTTTTCCCAGATCCATTTGCAGAGCTCAATAATGTGAATATTCAGCATGCGGATTACGGCGATAAAGAAGAGAACAAAAAAGACGATGGCAGAACCTACATGACCAATCCAATAGCCGAGCGAGCGCTGCGCAAGCACTTCACCAAACAGGCCACCGGGCGTCCCGATATTTAGTTTTTCAACCCAGCCCAGCCAGAACTGCTCGTTCATATCGGTCAAACCGGCCAGGCAGAAAAGGGCGAGAATAAACCACAGCACCTTGGGATAGATTTTCCGCGACGACCACAGCAAGGAAGAAATACCCACCCAAATGATACCTAGCGGGATGCAGAAACCCGCCAGCACACCAAAGTACATGAAAGAAATATAGGCCGTTTTCGCGCCGAAAATTCCAATTAGGTTACTGCTCCAGTTCGGATCATTGGTAAAGGCCGAAATTTGACTGGGGTCATACGTAATAATCCCCAATAAAATCATCAAACCGACCAATGCAATCAAGACCCCGGTAATTTCGCGCCAGACCGAACGGACGGGCTCATCTGTTTTTGCTTTTGCCATTGCGGGAATATAGAGAAGCGCCCCCTCCAAATCAAAACGAATTAAAAACTCATAACAGAAAATACGCCGAAATCGCGCGCATTCAGCTATAAATTAAAATCTAACTCCACTTTTCCGAAGTGCTTAGATAAAGTTCTCGCCTCAATCGAGAGGAACCTGATTATGGCCCGACACGAAAAAATCGACTATATCGAGCTCTCCACCCCCGATTTGGAGGCTACGAAAACCTTCTTTACCCAGGTTTTCGGTTGGAAATTCACGGATTATGGTCCCGATTATGCGGACTCTCCCGACGGCGGCATCATGGTCGGATTTTTCCGAGGGGATCTCAATTCGCACCAGGAAACCGGCGGCGCACTGGTCACGTTCTACAGCGCCGATCTCGAGACCACACAGTCGAAGGTAGAAATCGCGGGCGGAACCATCATCAAACCAACCTTTCCCTTTCCCGGCGGGCGGCGTTTTCCATTCTTGGAACC
>CAKZQV010000434.1 GCA_937141895.1 uncultured Verrucomicrobiota bacterium | reverse complement strand
GTGGGCTGGCTGGCCGGTGAAAACGACACCGAGCTGGTGGAGCAGACCCGAAACGGGCGCGATGTGAATCGGCACAACTATTCAATCGAAGAAGTCGATGAAGAGATAAAGCGCCCGGTGGTGAAACGTCTGATGAAACTGATGGAGTTCCGTAGCAACCATCCGGCATTCGACGGTGAGCTTGAAATTCTGGAGAGTCCGGAAAATGAACTTAAGGTCCGCCGGCACCTCGCAGATCATAGCGCGACACTGCATGTTGACCTGAAAACGCATAAAGCGGAACTGACCTATACGTTTGAAGGCGCAGAGCAGAAGACGTTGATTTAGTTTTTAGTATGCCTGATCGTAGATGCTAGATCCATGCCGTGAATCGCGTTGTCGGCCCTAAACGGGACGTTTCATATCTGTTGCAGTGGCCACACTTAGAGCCGCTGGGGACACTTTATCATGCATTGATTCACACTATTTTTTGAGCATCAGATAGTTACATGTTTCAATCATTACAGAATCGGCTCAATCACAAAAATGCTTTATATGGAACCAAAAAAGTCTTATATATATTCATGATTCCTTTCGAACTTGGTATTGATATTGCTCTTAAATATGAGTTATGAATGACGTACAAACGCTATTAGAATCTGCAGGTGACGATAGGGAACTTGCGGGTGAGTTACTCGAAATGTTTAAAGAGCAGGCCATGGAGGAGATTGGAGTCCTGACTGATGCATCTCAAAGGTGTGATGCGAAAGAGGTAGCGCGAACAGCGCATAAAATGGTTGGATCTGCCGTTGCATGTGGTTTCATCAGTTTATCAAAGGAACTGCGTTCCATAGAACTGCAAGGCCTGCATGATGGATCCGCTGACATTAAAGAACGGATTGAATTTCTGAAACAGCTTTTGGAAAAAGGCTGTAATGAAATGACCCGGCAGTTAGCGGATGAGAGAGTTTATGAAGAAGGTGCTCATAGTTGATGATGATATTTTTCTAACTGCGCTTTACGAAAAGCTGCTTAGAAATGAAGGTTATGAGGTCGAAGTCGCTAATTCCGGAGTATCCGGTATTGCGACAATTTCTGATATCCGACCTGATCTGATTTTGCTGGATTTGCACATGCCTGATATGCATGGAACAGAGGTGTTAAAGGCTGTTCGGAATGATCCAGAGCTACAGCATATTTGCGTTATTGTTTTTGCCACGGGATATATCAAATCATTGGTAAATGAAGTGGCTGATCTGGGGGTGCATAAGGTGCTCTCCAAGATGAAGTGCAAGCCCCGCGCCCTAGTTGCGGAAGTCAAAGAATCTCTGGAAAATTTGGAGCAGGCGTCAGCTTCGCCGAATGTTCAACCAAGCACGACCTCATTGGAAACCGCTGCCCAGCATCTTGAAGAAGTGCCGGCCATTGATCAGAAGTCCATCTGGATCGAACGCCTGTTGAATGATGATCGAGATAAGGCCCGTCAGGTATGCCTGTTGCATCTATTTCGTATGATTAAGGCTGATATCGATCGTGCTCTGGAATTTGACGTTAATTCAGCCGAGTATAAACTGGGCCGCGCGTTGAAAAAACTTATGGAAGATCTGTTCGAAAAACCGAAGCTTGTAACGCCCTCAACAGTAAACTCGCTCGATCAGGCCGTTGAAAAACTTCTGAATGACACCAAGAAGCGGGATGATGAGCCGCTCGATTCTGAGGCCGAACTGCAGGAGCTCCTTAAGGGACTCTAGTAAAGACAGGCCTTATCCCTTTAGGTTACGTGTAAAGGTGAAATCAACCATAACCCGTCTCTGCAGTAAGTTCACGGCCTGCTGAACCTGTAGAATGTTGGTGTCGATAGTCTGAAGTTCTTGATGGGGAAAACTTAAGTCCCGGTGTTCCTCCAAAATAAGGGTTTTCCGGTCAATCAGATTAACAAACTGATCGATGGCCTTTCCGAAGGAAGCTGAAGGCGGAAGGGCTTCATGTTCGACATCAAGTTTTTCGGCCACATGGGAAAGCAAAAGGTACGCCTGATGGAGTGAATCGCGGCAGCTGGGCCAGGCTTCTTCAATATCGATAGACTGCATATAGTGGAACGTTGGACTCTTGATGATCTTCTTTTTCCTGAAGCCTCGGATCTCGAGCAGGGAGACTTTGATACTGTCTAAATGCTCTTCTAGTAAATCAATATTCAGCAATTGAGGGGGGGCATTCTCTATCGCTTTCTCTTTTTTGGATTTCCAAAACATACTCTACCTTACTCCTCTTAATTAGCGCGGCATTCAAACTCCATTAGAGTACAGTTTTGGCGTTTAGTAAATACTTATTTGGAGTACGCATTAAAGATTAAAAAAGAAGATAATTAGCGAAGTTTATCAAACAGATGTTCAAGGCCGTTGGCTTTAATGACGTACACGGTTTCGAGCTGTTTCCCAAGTTTGCCATTGGGGAAACCTTTTTGCTTAAACCAGACGACGTACGGCTCCGGCAGATCAATCAGCAGCCAACCCTTATGTTTGCCGAAGGGCATGCGGGCCTCAGCGAGTTCAAGAAATGCTTTTGGATCGGGGGTTAATTCCTGCATCAGCTTAAGTCCAGTTCCTGCAGCATAAGGGAATGAATGTGCTGAATTTTGGTTATTGTTTTCGGAATCGGTTTGTTCGATGAAATGGACGCTTTTGAGTCGGGATCGTCAGGATCGAAGCCATGCATGCCGGCGCAGGGTTTAACGCCCATAAAACTCGGGGCGATTTGCGTGCCGGAATTCATAAGGAAGATCAGCTCTCCGTATTGGCCATCTTCAAAGAAGATGCCCTGCTGTTTGAGCTCGTCCTCCGTCAATATCCGTCCCAGCGGATGATTTTCCAGACATTGGAAAATTTTGGAGCGGGCGTTTTCATTTTTAAACCAGAAGCGGGCCATGGTTGAATCGTAGAAGGCGCAATAGTCGGAATTCCATTTAAGTTCCAATGATTGGATATCGGACATCAGGTCATACGAATCGGTCACGTTGTGCATGCCGTGGTCGGTGAAAATATACCACGAGACCTCTTCATAGTGCTGCTCAGCGGCGGCAATGAGCTGGCGGAATTGGTCATCATACCACTGCATCAGGTTTCCAATGTCTGGATGATCATTCCCTTTGGCATGCATGAGTCCATCAAGTTTTCCAAGTGAACAATAGGCAAAATCGATGCGCTGCTGTTCGATGTGAGCCCGCAGGCTTTCGAGCCGCTGTTCATCTGAAAAATCGCTGTTGTGGGCATAATACGAAATGCCCTCCCGGCTCAATCGGTCAAAGATGGACTCGCCGCGCGGGAGACCGCCCGGTTCCCAAATGCGCTTTTGTTCTGCATAGTTGAACAAGAGGAGCTCTTTGAAGGGCACGGCGTAAAGCTGGAAGTAGCCGGAGAATTTACACTGTTTCTTTACCCAGCGGCTCATTCGGCCGCGCACGCGTCCCCGGTTAAAAATAAAATTCGGCAGTAGGCCCAGCGGTTTGGTCCATTTGAAGGGCGAGTTTTGAGGGTCGTAGAAATAGGAGGACCACAGTTTATGTTCAGATGGAGTCAGGCCGGAAATGATGGAGGGGTCGCAGGCGGAGGAATACCCGAGAATTGTTTCGAGCGGTTTGCTGTCGACGATCAGA
Organism: uncultured Verrucomicrobiota bacterium; assembly: GCA_937141895.1. Taxonomy (GTDB): domain Bacteria; phylum Verrucomicrobiota; class Kiritimatiellia; order Kiritimatiellales; family Pontiellaceae; genus Pontiella. Next base: position 6,695 of record CAKZQV010000434.1, on the reverse strand, counting down.
CCTTTAAGAAAATCGGGATGTCGCTGTTTGACTTCCCAGCCAAAGGCATCGATGAAGAGAAAGAGGCTGAGCTTTTTCTTCTTCATTAAGAAAACCTCCGCTGGAGTTCATAGAAGTCTTCGTGCGATAGGCTGGATCGGTCCTGCAACAGATCTTCCAGTGCATCGTATAACGCTTCGCGCGGGTGCCGGGTGCTGAGCTTTTTATTCCATTTCAGATTCAGGGTCAGGGCCTTTGGAATGGAGCATTCGCGGAGCTCATACTGCTTGCGATACCACGGGAGAAAGCGGCAGAAGACGTCGATGGTTTTTTTCACCTGCTCCTCGATATCCAATGCCTGAAGTGCTTTATAGTCGCCCCACTCTTTGAGATCAATCGCGCAAATATAACCGGCAATAATGAAATCCCGGTCGGGCGGATTTCCAATGGTTGAAATTCGCATTTTTTTCACTTCATACGAAATGTCATATTGCCCGGCTGCCAGTAGCGCGCAGTCGCCGAAGGCCAGCAGGACCTTGTTGATACATTTAATGAACTTCACGCGCTCCTCTTCGGTAAACGGTTTGGCAGTGGCCAGGGACCGTTTAATATCGAGCAGCAGTTTGCCGCGGTTCATCAGTAGGCGGGATCCTTCCGAAAGAGGAATGGCCTGGTGCCGGTAGTTGGGCATGGCATCGAGAATGTTCGGGTCGCCCCAGATGACCATATGGCTGTACTTCATTTCATAGTTGAGCAGGGAAAATTCGCAGCGGGAAAGTTTGCGGCGGGCATAGGGATAGAGATCAACGGGAAGACCGATATCCTGAGTCAGCTGTTGTTCCAATCGTTGGAACTGCGCTTTGACCATTTGGTTGACCGTATCGACGATCACGATCATGTCGTAGTCGTTGAATGGCTCCTGGGTTCCGTCTTCCTTGATGAACGGGGTTCCTTCGCCGCGCCCATAGCCGCCGAGCAGAATACCTGCATCGCAATGCGGAGACACGACGTTTTTAATGCGCTCCAGATCATCATCGATCCGCGCATCGAGCTCCTCGGATCCTCTTACGGTGAAGGTTCCCATTATGCCCTCTTCCTGCGGGCAAGGCTTCTCAGCCGGTTAAGCATTCGGTCTTTAAGTGTGGGGAGCGGTACAATATTTTTTATTGGAACAAAGATGAAATCGAATTCCTCCTGGCTGCCATGCCAGTTTTTCGATGTATGCAGGACCTCTGCCCCGAAACGTCGTTGGAATACGCGGGAAAAACCGTTGCGTTTCCGGATGAAGGCCGTGACGAATCTATATCCCTGATTCGCAAGATGGCGCGCGGTATGTTGGATTAGATAGTCGAATGCCATGGGGGAACGATGGACTTTTTGAATGGCAATGCTGTCGACATAGAAAATATCGAGGTGATGTTTGTCCAGAATGGGATATTTTTCAATGAAACAGGCGGCGTCGGAATCCTGTATATGTGTTCCGTGTATATACCCCGATGCTTCGTTATTTGTGAAGAGAAGCAGGCCAAATGCCCATGGGTCTGAGCGTGTTTCCATAAAACCTTGGCGTGATTCCTGCAATCGCTTGGGGAAACAGCTGCGTTCAATCTTGATCAATGCATCCAGATGCTCGTCAGGATCGATGGTTCGAACCGAGAGTTCGGGTTGTTTCATATGCTGTTGGTTGTCTTGTGTGTTCAAGATAACGTTCCGGGTTATGGCTATGAATCCGTCAGTGGAAATATGAGCGAGATGAAGTTTGAATTCAATAGATGATGTTCGGTATGTGAAGGATGCTTGTATGTGTAGGACGATGGGATGCCTGCTCATTTCGGAGTATTTTTCTTGAGACTGCAGATGGTTTGCCGGATAACGCATGCGATATGGACCGGCCGGATTCGCAAACGAGAAATGGGTTAGAGGATGTTGTTGGTTAATAGAGTCCGTATGATTTTGGCGCTGCTGGATTCTGGTGAGCGAATCAAATTAAGCGGAATACTGTCTATTTCGCTCCTGAACGGGGCGGTTTGTACTGCGGGCATCGCGTCGATTGTTCCGTTTATCGGGTTAGTTTCGAGACCGGAAATCGCTGAAACGAACAGTTTTATTCTTAAATTCAGCGAAATTTCGGGTATAGCATCCTATCCCGGCTTAGTCGTATTGTTCGGCTGCATCGCTTTGTTGCTGCTGATTCTGGGCAATGTGCTGAGTGCGCTCGACGATTGGTATGGCGAGCTTTTCGGTTCCAGAAAAGAGCTACAGCTTTCCGCCCGCTTACTCGAAAACTATCTCGCTTCAGACGTGCTGGAATTCGAGCAGAAAAACAGTGGTGAGCGGGTTAAGGAAGTCGTCTCTGATATTGACCGTGTGATCATGTCGACCCTTTATTCCCTCATGGATCTGGTGGGGCAGTCTATCAGCTGCATTGGCATTGTCGGCCTTTTGCTGTGGATTGATGCATCGGTTGCGCTCATCGTTTTTTCCGGGCTCAGTCTGTTCTATTTTCTGATAAATTATTTAACATCCACGCAATTGGAGCGATTAGGGGAAGAGCATGCTGATCTGGAATCCAGAATGTACAGTCACGTGATGGAAGCCCTGCAGCTTCAACGCGAAATTAAGCTGAATGAAGTTTCCACCTATTTCGTTGAACGATACCGCACGCCGGTTGGAATGATGGTACGCAATAGTTTAAAGCGTTCGCTGATCAGTGATATTCCGCAATATCTACTGGAAATCGTCGCCTTCGGCGTGTTGCTCTGTGTGGCGCTCTATTATGTGTTGTTGAGCGATTCTGGTTCGGGTTCGGTGGCCATTATCGGCATGTATGCCGTTGCGGCTTACCGCCTGATTCCCATGATTGCCAGTATCTTCGACAATGTTGAGGATATCTGGTTCGACTCGGCCATCCTGGAAAGTCTGGTCGAGAGGCTGACCCAAAAGAGCGAGCAGCATGACGAGGCTGAGGCTTATCCCTATGGCGAGGTCATCGAGATTCGAAATGGCGCTTTCGGCTATGCCGCCGGCCATGCCCATTTATTTGATTCGCTAAACTTGCAGTTTCCTGTTGGGGAAATGACCTGTGTTAAAGGGAAAACCGGTTGCGGAAAATCGACCGTGCTGGCCCTGCTTTCCGGGCTGTACCGGCTGGAGAACGGGACTGTTGTCGCGAATGGACAAGAGGTTGATGTTTATTCTTCCAAAGCCTGGAAACGGCAGATCGGATTGGTTCCTCCGGTGATTAATATGATGCAGGCCAGCCTCTATGAAAATATTGCTTTAGGAAAAAGCCTGGACGATATCGATAAAGCCAGAGTGCATGAGGTCTGTACTCTAGTAGAGCTTGATGAGCATATCCAATGTCTGGAAAATGGATATGTATCGGTCTATGGTGAAGGAGGCTTGAGCTTCAGCAGTGGGCAGCTCCAGAAAATCGGACTGGCGCGTGCGCTTTACCGTAAACCCAGTCTTTTGCTGCTCGATGAGTGTACGGATGCCTTTGACTTGAAAACCGAAAGTATCGTGCTGAACCGACTGAAAAGCATAGATGGAATGACGATTGTTTTTGTATCTCATCGGCCATCCGTAATGGACATGGCGGACCGGTTGATTGATCTCGAGGAGCTGCTTGTGAATCAGGTTATTATCCATGGACAGTAATCTAAAGATTGAAAAACGGCGGTTTAGAACCGGGCAATGCACCGATCTTGCGGAGGAGTGGGATTCGTTGCTGGCGCGCAGTTCAAGGCCGACGGTTTATTCGACGTTTGATTGTTTCGACACAGTGAACAAACATTTCTATGAAGATGATGAAGAGGTCTATATTCTGCTCTTCCGAGAGGCCGAATCAGATGCTCTGGTCGCCATTTTCTCATACTGCATCGAAAAGGAGAGCCTCTACGGGATTGAAACTCAGGTGTTGTATCACGGTATTGTGCCGGATGATCCCGGTGTGGATAAGCCTTATCCGATCATTGAAAAGGATCGGGAGGAAGAGTGTTGGAACAGGTATTGCCGATATCTCAAACGTGAGTTCACGGATTGGGATAGGCTGACCTACGACGAATTTACTCCGGAGTCCTATTTTTTCCGTAACCTTCGATCCCTTTTTTCATTTCCAGGCTATTGGTGTAAAAGTGTGGAAGGGCCTGAGTCGCCCATCATGGACCTGAATGGTGACTGGGAGGAATTCTGGATGTCGCACCGCAAGCTCCGGAAGAAAACCCGACGGCTGGAAAAAAAGATGGGCGACCGGTTGAACTATTCCATTATCTCCGATCCCGATAAAATCAGTATGTGTCTGGATGCATATGTCGAGACGGAGCTGCTGAGCTGGAAAGCGGGAAAAGAGGGGATCTCTCCTGAAGATTACCAACCCTTTTATCGCGATCTTTTCGTCAGACTGGCGGAAAAGGGCAGGATTTATTTCGGAATTCTCCGGGAGGAGGAAAAGGTGGTTTCGCTGGAAGTTGCATATACCTTCGGCGATCGCGTCTATTTCGCCCATGGAACGTATGATCCCGCATATTCCGATATTTCACCGGGTACCGTAAACTCGGGGTGGTTCATTAAGTTTTTTCATGGGAAAGGCTATGTGGAGGGCGACTATCTGGCGGGCTATGCCTCCTATAACAATCCCTGGGCGGCACGTATCGAGAAAACAGTCACCATTAATGTGCGCCGACTGGGTTGGAAAAATTGGCGCCTTGCGGCCTGTCATCTGACCAAAAAACTTAAGAATAAACTCTCTTCAGCCGATGTAGATTCTGGATCGGAAGGGGGATAACGATGTGTGGTCGGGCGATGGATGAGCTTAGTGATATGACCCAGGCGTATGGGAGTCGTGCCTATGCTGAATCCCTGGCCGAATTTGGAGTGCCGCTTTATCTTGAGCACTGCGGCGGGTCGCTTTTAAAACGGGCTATTCCGGGGACATCCGACTTTGATGCGATGGGGTGCTATCCGCTGTTTTTTTGTCGGGACTGGTCACTGCTTTCGAAGGATCTTGCTGCATTGGACGATGATCTAGTCAGCGTATCGTTGGTGGCCGATCCATTTGGACCTCACAGCGAGCAGTGCTTGAAGGATTGTTTTGACGTGGTCAATCCGTTCAAGTCTCACTATATCGTGGACCTGGAATGTCCTCTGGAAAAGATAGGATCCCGGCATCATCGAAAAATGGCGAAGAAAGCCTCAAAAGAGATTCAGGTCGAAGTTTGGGAAGATTCGGCAAGTTTTACTGAGCAATGGTGTGCGCTTTATCAAACGCTGGTCCTGCGACATGGCATGAGCGGAATACGGGCCTTTTCGAGGGAAGCATTTGCCCGACAACTAAACATACCGGGAATCGTGGTGCATGTGGCTTTGTGCGAGGGGGAGATTGTGGGGGCACAGTTGTTCTTTATTCAGGATGATGTTGCGCATTGCCATTTGGGCGCGGTTAACGACCAAGGCTACAAAAGCGGCGCATTTTATGCGCTGGATCACTTTTCTTTCGCCTATTTTTCCGGGAAGGCCCGCACGCTTGATCTGGGAGGAGGGGCGGGGTTGTCGGCGACCGGTCAAGATGGTTTGAGTCAGTATAAAAACGGATGGAGCACAGAAACTCTACCGGTTTATTTTTGCGGAAAAATTATCCAGCCCGATGCTTACAAAGCGTTGGCTCTTCCATATGAACAGAAAAGCTCCGACTATTTTCCCGCATATCGAGCCGGGGAATTCGGCTGAATCAAAATCGGTTTCGATGAAGGTTAATCATTATGGAATTTAAATCCCCATTACATGTGGGCAGCCCCAACATCGGTGACAGAGCTCGGTTCCACGATTATACCGAAGCCATGTTTGACCGGCAGTGGTTGACGAACCACGGGGAGCTGGTGCGCCAGTTTGAAAAAGAGCTGGAGAACTATCTGGGCGTCAAGCACTGCATCGCCATGTGCAATGGAACCGTCGCTTTAGAGATTGCCATCCGGGCGCTGGGCCTGACCGGTGAGGTGATCGTCCCTTCCCTGACGTTTATCGCCACCGCGCACGCACTTCAGTGGCAGGAAATTACTCCGGTCTTCTGCGATGTCGACCCTGACACCCTCTGCATTGACCCCAAACAGATTGAGCAACATATAACGCCTCGTACAACCGGGATTATTGGAGTGCATGTATATGGGCACTGCTGCAATGTCGATGCTCTGCAGGAGCTTGCCGATGCTCATCAGTTAAAGCTGATGTTCGATGCAGCTCATGCATTCGGGAACACCTATTGCGGCAGGAGGATTGGCAATTTTGGTGAATGCGAGATCTTCAGTTTTCATGCAACCAAGTTCTTCAATTCGTTCGAAGGGGGGGCGGTCGTTACAAACGATGATGCTCTGGCCGAAAAAATCCGGTTCATGCAAAACTTCGGTTTTGCAGACGAAGACCGCGTCGAGCATATTGGTGTAAATGGAAAGATGACGGAGGTCTGTGCCGCAATGGGATTGACCAATCTTCAAAGCCTCGATGATTTTCGACAAATCAATCGGATAAACTTTGAGGCCTACGAGCGTGGTCTTGCTGAAATTGAGGGTCTGCGTCTAGTCCGGTACTACGATGGAGCTGCCGATTCAGATGACTGGAAGCAATCGAATAAACAATATGTTGTTGTTGAGGTAATAGACACATTTCCGCTTTCGCGGGATGAGCTGGTGCATCGGTTGGGCGATGAAAATGTGTTGGCCCGC
>CAKZQV010000433.1 GCA_937141895.1 uncultured Verrucomicrobiota bacterium | reverse complement strand
GGCCAAAGATGGCATTCGGCTTCTGGTGAAAGCCCGCGTAACGGTACGCACCAACCTCGACAGCCTCGTTGGCGGTGCCACGGAAGATACGATTGTGGCCCGTGTCGGCCAAGGGATTGTCTCGGCGATCGGTTCTATGAATTCCTATAAAGACGTGCTCGAAAACCCCGACGCCATCAGCCGCAAGGTGCTCGAATCCGGCCTCGATGCCCAGACCGCATTTGAAATTGTATCCATTGATATTGCCGACATCTCCGTGGCGGGTGTTGGCCAGATTTCCAACGTTGGAGCAAAACTTGAAACCGACCGCGCCGACGCCGACAAGATTATGCGCCAGGCCGAGGCCGAAGGCCGTAAAGCCATGGCGATTGCCGCCGAGCAGGAAATGCGCGCCCGCGTCCAGGAGATGCAGGCCAAAGTAATCGAAGCCCAGGCCGAAGTTCCGCTGGCCATGGCTGAAGCCTTCCGCCAAGGCAACCTCGGGGTCATGGACTTCTACCGGATGCAGAACATCATGGCCGACACCTCCATGCGTGAATCTCTCGCCGGCGGTGATGAGGAAAGTGAAGATAAATAGTTAGGAATGCAGATTTCAGAATGAAGAATAAAAGGCACCGCCAAAATTCTTCATTCTGAATTCTCAACTCTACATTTGCTATGGATGACTTAATTCCATTTTTGGTTTTCATCGTTATTGCGCTGATCAACCTGGGGAAGTTTCTTCTGGAAAAAAAATTCCAGGGAAAGAAACCTCCGCTTCAAGATGATAGCGCTGATGAAAAACCCGCCTCGCCCTTTGAGGAGTTCTTTGACAATCTGGCACGCAAGCTCGATCCGAATGAGAAACCGGAAACGACGCCCGATTGGCCCAAGGGCTATGAAAAACCGGACTATGCTGCCGAACAGGCGGCCTATCAAGAGTTCCAGGGGGTGGAAGCTGAGGAGGACGTCGAGTACGAATCGGCTCCCGTCGCCGAGATCATTCCGATGCGTGAGCCGGTGATGGCCCTGAAACGCACTGATGTTGCGCTGGAGGCTGTAGATACCACCGCCCTGAAATCGGCCATGAACGCCATTCCGGCCCTGAAGTCGAACTTTGGTCCGAGTGTTCAGTCAGCGCCCATTCTTAGAAGCGGCCACGCCGGCGCCATTCACTTTTCGCTCAAAGATAAAGCCCACCTTCGGAAAGCCATTCTTGCCAAAGTCGTGCTCGATCCGCCCCGTGCTTTTGACAAAGCATTCGAAAACACATCTGCCCATTAGCGACTTCCAAACATTGGAAGTTGCAATGCCCGGTGGGGTTTAGCTTAATTGGCCAATGAGCGAACCATCGTTAACCCATTTGCTGGACGTTGCCATCTGCGCTGCAGAGGCGGCAGGTCACCACGCCTTCAATCACAAAGAGCGCCGCAACGAAACCTCCGAAACCTTCAATCACGATGTAAAACTGGTGCTTGATGTCGAAAGTCAAAAAGCGGCCGAAGCCGTCATTACCCGGGAATTTCCAAGCCATGGAATTCTCGGCGAAGAGGATGCAAGCCCGAGCCAGACGAGCGAATATGAGTGGATTATCGATCCCATTGACGGGACCATGAATTTTTCCCATGGCTTTGAATACTGGTGTTCTTCGGTTGCTGTGCGTCATAAAAATCAGGTAGTGGCCGGCTGCGTGTTTGCCCCCGACTTTAATGCAACCTATACGGCGCATATTGAAGGGCAAGCCAAACTCAATGGCTCCCCCATTCAGGTGAGCCATACCGACTGCCTGACCAAAGCCATGGTCTTTACCGGCATCTCCAAAGAGATGGAAACAAAGCCGGATCTACACTTCAGCCTCTTCCGCACTCTGGCACTCGATACCAAGAAACTGCGTATTAATGGTGCAGCTGCCCTCGATCTTTGTCGATTAGCCGATGGAACTGCCGATGGTTTTTTTGAAAGCGGCATCTTTCTCTGGGACTATGCTGCCGCCGCACTCATTGCCGAACGCGCCGGCGCGTCAATCGCCGTCTACCCCGATATTAGCCATCCGTTGGGCGCCACGGTTCTGGCCTCGAACGAAAAGTTGATTCAGGGTTTAAAAGCCATTTACTCCCAGAGCATTCAGCCCCTTTAAGCAGAGCACACCGGAATACGACCTATGGCAAAGAAAAAGAAAAATAAGAAATTCCCCGACATTCACTGGCTCTATGAAGCTTCCGTGCAGAACGTCGATACGGACCTCGATTTCGGCGTTCGCGTCTACCGGAAACACTGGAAACGCAAGCCGTTGACCGTACGCGAGGATTTCTGCGGCACGGCCAAACTGGCGGCGCGCTGGGCCCAACGCAATAAAATGAACGAGGCGTGGGGCATCGACTTCCATAAACCGACGCTCGACTGGGGCGTGAAATACAATGTGTCCGATCTGACGGAAAAACAGATGAAACGGCTGCACCTGATTCATGGTGACGTGCTGGAAGAAAAAACGCCGAAAGTGGATTTGACCTTTGCCCTGAACTTTTCGTTCTGCGTATTCAAAAAACGCGACGTCCTCCGAGACTATTTCAAAGGCGTCTACAAATGCCTTAACAAAGAAGGCCTTTTTATAATGGATATCTATGGCGGCACCGAAGCCATCATGGAAAAGGAAGACGACGTGCGAGAGATTCCCGGCCTGACCACGCCGGACGGCCTCGAAATTCCGGATTTTGATTATATTTGGGATCAGGCCTACTACAACCCGATCAACCACGACACCACCTGCCACATCCATTTCGATGTTCCAGGCTATGGCAGAATCGAAAAAGCCTTTACCTATGAATGGCGCCTCTGGACCCTTATGGAGCTGCAGGAATTGCTGAAAGAAGCCGGTTTCTCCAAAGCCGAAGTCTATCTCCACGACTTTGATGACGATGGCGAATCCGACGAAATCTACCGCCTCCGCAAAACCTACGAAAACGTCCAGGGCTGGGTCGCGTACGTGGTGGGTGTGAAGTGACGACACTCGTCCAGGCGGACCTAGAAAATGCGGCCCATGCGGAAGCGCTCCTGTTTATACTCAATGAATATGCGGCCGACATTATGGGCGGCGGTGAAAAGCTCTCCGATCATACGCGGACCCATTTGATCGATGAACTTAAAAAGCGCGACACCAGCCTCATTGCCTTGGTGTTCGTCGACGAGCAACCCGCAGGACTCGCGATTTGCTTTGAAGGATTTTCCACGTTCCATTGCGCCCCGCTATTGAACATTCACGATTTCACCATCGCACCAACCTTCCGCGGCCGAGGACTTTCCAAGTTGCTTTTGAGAAAGATCGAGGAGCTCGCGGCCGAACGGGGCTGTACCAAGCTCACCCTCGAAGTCTTAGAGGGCAACACCATCGCCCGCAAACTCTACGAAAATAGCGGTTTTGAGCGCTACGGGCTCGACCCCAAAATGGGTAAGGCCCTTTTCTATGAGAAAAAATTAAGCGCCGAGTAAATCGATGAACGGCATAGTCGGCCTCTGACGCGTGTGGCAACGCCCGCTTTTGAGCCGAAGGTGTAAGAATTTCCGCCTTGCGCATGGATCAAAATCCGCGCGTAGGATAAAACGAGCCCATGAAAACACGAAAAGAACGCGCGGAGTATGTTGCCCGGAAACTCGACGAACTTTATCCGGAGGTTCCGATTCCGCTGGATCATACCGATGCCTATACGCTTTTAATTGCGGTATTGCTTTCCGCACAGTGCACGGACGCGCGGGTGAATATGGTGACGCCGGGCCTTTTTGCTTTAGCGGATAATCCGCACGATATGGCGAAGCAATCCGTGGAGGATATTCTGGAAACGATCAAAACCTGCGGACTGGCCAACAGCAAGGCGAAGAACATTAAGCGGCTGTCCGAAATGCTGGTTGAAAAATATGATGGCGAGGTTCCGCGCACCTTCGAGCAATTGGAAGAACTTCCAGGCGTCGGGCATAAAACGGCCAGCGTGGTGATGATTCACGCGTTTAAAATTCCCGCCTTTCCGGTCGACACGCACATCCACCGTCTCGCCCAGCGCTGGGGTTTGACCAAGGGTAAAAACGTGGAGCAGACGGAAAAAGACTGCAAAAAACTCTGGCCGAAAGAACAGTGGGAAGACCTCCACCTGCAAATCATTACCTATGGCCGGGAATACTGTACCGCCCGCGGCTGCGACGGCACCGTCTGCGAAATCTGCCGCACCACCCACCCCAACCGCAAAAAGCCCCTTAAAGCAAATAAGGCGTAGAGCAATTTGCACGGCCATCTTTCGGCGGTTTACCCTGCTTGGGAGAAACGCTCCATTGACACACATATATATGTGTGATATTTCACACATAACTTAGGAGGGTAAACATGGCTACCAATCTCCAGATCGATGATAAACTGATTCAAAAGGCGGTTAAGCTGGGTGGGCATAAAACCAAGAAAAATGCCGTGACAGCAGCACTTGAGGACTACGTGAACCATCTCGAACAGCGTAAGATTCTTTCACTCTTCGGCGGGGTAGACTTTGATGCTGACTACGATTACAAAAAGCAACGGGCCCGTGTATGAACATCATAGTGGACACCTGCGTCTGGTCACTCGCCCTTAGGCGCAAAACGGCTGGACCGATTCCACCTGTTGTTATCGAACTTCAAAGCCTCGTTCTTGATGGCCGGGTACAAATGATTGGAGCCATCCGGCAGGAACTGCTTTCCGGAATCAAGCCAGGGCAGCAGTTCAAAAAACTTGAAGCCCATCTCCGAAGCTTCCCCGACCTACCCTCCACAACGGAAGACCATGTGCTCGCAGCAAAATATTTCAACATGTGCCGGACGAAGGGTGTGCAAGGCTCCAATACCGACTTCTTGATCTGTGCCATGGCAGTGAACCATAAACTGCCGATTTTTACCTCCGATGAAGATTTCTCCTACTTCGCCAAACATCTCCCTGTCACATTGCATTCGATAGACTGAACGTATAGCCGTGGAGTCGCCGAACTGTGGCTCATCATTGGAAAATGACGAAAAAAAGCGTTTCTTGATGTTTATCAAGGAACGCTTTTATGATTTCGGGCAAGCTGTGCGCACAATTTAACCGAGGAATGAGCCATGAAACGTAAAATTATCGAAATTGACGAGGACCTCTGCAATGGATGCGGCGAGTGTATTGTGGGCTGTGCCGAAGGTGCGCTCCAGCTGGTGGACGGAAAAGCTAAAATGGTGAAAGAAGATTTCTGCGACGGCTTCGGCGACTGCGTCGGAACCTGCCCGACCGGAGCATTGCAGATTGTGGAACGCGAGGCCGCCGCATTTGATGAAGAAGCCACCATCGAGCACGTTCGAAATACCCGTGGAGAAGAAGGCGTGAAAATTATGCTGGATGCCGCAGTTGAACATGAGGAAAAAGAGAAGAACGTCGAAGAGGAAAAATCGAAAATGAGTGGATGTCCCGGAATGCAGGTTCGTATGAAAAAAGCGGAAGAGGCCAAGGCTGCGGCAACAATCGGAACCATCAGCGGTCAGGTCATAAAGTCCGATTTGGATCAGTGGCCCATTCAGCTACACCTGGTTCCGCCCACCGCGTCGTTTTTTGAAGGAAAAGAACTGGTGGTTCTGAGCACCTGCTCGCCGGTGGCCTCGCCGGATGTGCACTGGCGCTTTGTTCGCGGCCGTTCGCTGGTGGTCGCCTGCCCGAAACTGGATAAAACCGAAGGCTATGTGGAAAAGCTGTCGCAGATTATGGCGAACAACAATATTCCCAAAGTCCTTGTAGTGCGCATGGAAGTCCCCTGTTGTGGAGGACTGAGCATGATGACTCAGCAGGCCCATGCCATGAGTGGCCGTTCTGATCTCGTGGTGGAAGAAGTCACGATCGGCCTCGACGGCGAACTGCGCGGAACGAAACAACTTTAATCTGGAGGGCTGACGTCCTCGTCGGCCACGGACAGCGGGGACGCTGTCCCTCCACCAAAGGAGATCTATCATGGACGAGTTCAAAAGCAGACCTCTCAATCTTAAAGATGAAATCAGCTACGCCGACGGCGCAGTGATCAGCAAAATTCTGCTAAAAAAAGAGGCTGGAAACCTCACGCTGTTTTCCTTTGATAAAGGCCAGGGACTCAGCGAACACACATCACCTTTTGATGCCGTGGTACAAGTGGTCGAAGGCGAAGGCGCATTTATCATCGACGGCGAACTCAAGACCGTGAAAGAAGGCGAAATGATCATTATGCCCGCCAACATCCCCCACGATGTTCAGGCCGCGGAACAGCCCTTTAAAATGCTTCTCATCATGATTCGTTCCGGAAAGTAACGATTAACCACGGAGGCACAAAGTACTCAAAGAAGAGGACCTTCGAGTCCTTAGTGTCTTCGTGGTTAAGCTCAATCGAGCCACTTCCAAGGATTGGTTAGAATGCGGATTTCCTTTCCCTTCCATGCGATAATTTCATCTTCCGTCAGGCGCTGGATCAAGCGCGACAGACTCTCCGGCGTGGTACCGATTCCGGCGGCGATATCTTTTTTGGAAAGCGGGGTGTGGATCAGCTCTTTTTCGCCATACTGATCCCGAAGAAAAGTGAAAAATCGGTATTCCACGTCCTTGGTGGTCAGCTCCTGGATGCGCCCGGTCAGATAGCGCTGTTTCATCATGAGCTGGGCAATAAAATCGCTGCGAAAATGCTCTTCGGCCAGCAACCGATGAATTCCATCCTTTGGAAAAACCAGCACATCCACCGGTGTACGATGATGTAGAACCCTGCGTCGTACTGACAG
>CAKZQV010000432.1 GCA_937141895.1 uncultured Verrucomicrobiota bacterium | reverse complement strand
GGTTTTTCCGCCGACGGAACTGTCGACCATCGCCAACAGCGCATGCGTCACCTGCACAAACCGGATGCCCCGGAGATAAGAGGCCGCCGTGTAGCCGGCCAGATCTCCGATCACACCACCACCAAGGGCCACAATGAACGATTTGCGATCAAGTCCCGCCTTGATGCATTCGCTGTAGAGCTTGGCCAGCTGCTCCATGCATTTGGTCTGCTCACCGGCGGGCAGCGTGACTATGCTCGGCTCAAACCCGGCCTTTTCCAAGGATTGGAAAACCGAGTCGGCATAGTGAGCACCCACGTTTTCGTCGGTGATGATTAAACATTTCCCCTTGAGCCCGGTGCCGGAACAATACCCACCGATCCGCTCAAGGATTCCCGCCCCGATATGAATTTCATAGGAGCGATCGCCTAGATCTACTGTAACGTCGTATAACATAGCTCGGAGTGTGTAGGGGCTGAAATGGGGGCAAGTCAAACTAAAACGTAATGCGTAATTCTTTATAGGTAATTTCCGTGACGCAGGAATGATGGGCCAGACGCTGCGATTTCTATCACTTCGGTGTTGCGCACAAAATTCCACCCGCTATATTAGACCGCATTAGTACTAAATAATTTCTAACCAAGTAAATTAAGGAGAACACCAATGAACGTTGATCAGCACTTGAAAGTTGCAACCTGGCACATCGAACAGGCTCGTCTTCACGCTACCGTTGAAGAAGGACACAAATGCGGATGCCCGCTGAACGATGACTATGCAAAAATCATCGAAGAAGTTGAGTCTGGCAACATTGTGGACGAAGGTCACTAAACCCGACCGTCTCCATGTGAGATCGAAGAACCGCCCTTTCCGGCGGTTCTTTTTTTATGCCCCGATCTTTTTAGTACGAGCAAGTCCACATTGCCCCCTTCTTACACTTGGCATGTGTAATGCTAAGTTACTGGCAGGGAGATAAATGGGAGAATGCAGTGAGAACGGAAAAGGGAAATACGAGAAGAAGGGCATTAAAACCCTTCTGGTCGCGTAAAGACCGGAAGCTGTTTCGACTGAATTTGGCGATTTATCAGGAGCAACAGGGAAAGCCTGCTAAACGCCTTCAGCAGCGCAAAACCTCGTAGGATGGGACAAAAGTCGAAGCTGGAGCTTCAACCTACAAGCCAAGCGTTTGTTTGAGATAGAGCGAACCAGTGGCAACGATGAGCCGATTGGGTTGGGAGGCCCATTCGCGCGCATCGTTCCAAACATTGGACGCTTCAGTGGGTTCGGCATCGATTTGAGCGACTTTGCACTGCATAGCCGCCTCTTCGGCCGTTGTTCCCCGCGGAGCATCAATACCCACCGTCCAGGCCTTGGAAACCCTCGGTTTTATTTCACGCAGAAATTCCACCGTCTCTTTGTCGTTCAGAAATCCGAAAATAAAACCGATCTGTTTTTTGGGGTAGAGCTCTTTCAGCGTTTTCGCCAGCGCTCGCCCCGCCGAAGGATTATGCGCGCCGTCGAGAATGATCAGCGGCTCTTTTTCCACCGTTTGGAAACGCGCACCCCACTCCACCGATTCCAAGCCTTTTTTAAACGCCAGCTCGACTCCAACCATATCGGCAAAAACTTCGAGCGCCGCTACAGCCACGCCGCAGTTTTCGCGCTGGCATTCACCGAGGAGTGGTAAATTGATCGGCGGAAGGTTCTGCGCATGCGTTTCAATTTTCAGCTTTTGATAAGGGATGTAGACGAGGCTTCCGGCCTCGTTATGCGCGACGGCTCGCTTCACCGAAACGAGGCTGGAAGCCTCGTCTACATTCCCCGCCTGTTCCAGCACAGCCATCGCCGCGTCACGTTGGGGAGCAGATATGGCCGGTCGGCCGGGTTTAATGATCCCCGCTTTTTCAGCCGCAATTTGTTCGATCGTATCCCCGAGGAAATTAGTGTGATCGATATCGATGTGCGTAATGACCGAAATCAGGGGAATGACGACATTGGTTGCATCCCAACGCCCGCCCATTCCCGTTTCAATAATCGCGACGTCCACCTTTTCATCCGCAAAATACTGGAATGCGATAGCTGTAGATATTTCGAAAAAGGTCGCGCCGCGCAGACCAGTGGATGCTTCAACGTCGTCGGCCATTTTTTCCAAGGTTTGGATATAGCCGTTGAGTTTATCTTCGGAGACTTCATTGCCGTTTATACGAAATCGCTCCGAAAAATTCACAAGATGGGGCGAGGTGTAGAGTCCAGTTTTAAATCCCGATGCACGCAACACCGATTCAATCATCGCACAGACCGAACCTTTTCCATTCGTTCCGGCCACATGGATTATTGCGAGATTATGGTGCGGATTATCCAGCGCTTCGAGCAACGCGAAAATGACGTCAAGACCGGGCTTAATCCCGGCTGTGGTCCGTTGGAATAGTTTTTCGTACTGGCCGCTCATAGTAAATGCGTCGCAGATTCATCCTCGCTCTGCGGGACCCGAAAATCGGCAATAAAAAATCTAAAATCGTCAATGAGCGGCTCTGCCGCTTTAGTCATCGCAAAGGTAGTCGAGGATCAGGGTCATCTGATCGCGCATTTCGGCACGCGGGATGACTTTATCAATCAGGCCGTGTTTCTGCAGGAATTCCGAACGCTGGAATCCTTCGGGTAGTTCCTGCTGGCTGGTGTCTTTAATGACTCGCGCGCCGGCGAAACCGATGAGTGCTTCCGGCTCAGCGATGATCAGATCACCCAATGTTGCAAAAGAGGCCATTACGCCGGCCATGGTCGGATGCGTGAGAATCGGAATAAACGGCAGACCGGCAGACGCGTGTCGCGCCAGTGCCGCCGAAGTTTTGGCCATTTGCATAAGGCTCAGCAGACCTTCATACATCCGCGCACCACCGGATGCACAGACGAGCAGCACAGGACGACCTTCTTTAGTAGAGCGCTCGATCAAATAGGTAATACGTTCGCCAACCACACTGCCCATGGACGCGCCTAGGAAAGAAAAGTCCATGACTCCCAGACCGATTTCGCGACCATTCAGTGTGCAGCCGCCAACGGTGACGGCATCGTCCCAGCCGGTCTTTTGTTTGTTGGCTTCAAGCTTATCGACATAGGACTGCTTGCCGGTAAACCCGAGCGGATCGATAGACTTTATACCGGAGGCCCACTCTTCAAATGAACCTTTATCGGACAGCAGGTCCAGGCGCGCCTGGCGCGGCAGGGTAAAGTGGTGGCCGCATTTGGTGCAGACCTCCAGATTGGCGGCAACTTCTTCTTTGTAGATTATTTCAGAACAGGAAGGGCACTTCATCCAGAGTCCATCCGGCACATCGCGTTTTTTTACCGTGATGGTCGAATAGTTCTTTTTGTTACCGCCAAATAAAGCCATTTCAAAATCCTCTCGTTTATCCGCGCGCCGCCGTCAGCACATACACCGACGTCGCCCCACCCTTTTTGAGGGCTTTTGCGCAAGCATTCACGGTTGCACCCGTGGTCATCACATCATCGACCAACAAAATACGTTTACCGACAATCCGCCTTTCTCTCCTCGATTGAAAAGCGTTGGAGACGTTACTAAGCCGCTGAGGGGCTGTCAAATTTGTTTGCGTGGCTGTAGGGCGAATTCGACGCAACACCCGCGAGACCGATTTGCACCCCAAAAGCCGGCTCAGCTCCTCCGCCAGCACGGCAGATTGGTTATATTCCCGTTCGCGGCGCCGCACATGAAACAGCGGAACCGGAACAATTAAATCGTATTCCTGATTCGGATATTCACCTTTCAGGCAGTTTTGCATCAGTTGCGCGAGGTCGGGGACCAGCCAGAGCGCCTTCTCATATTTCAGCATGCGCAGCGCCTCGCCCACCGCACCGTGATAGCGGACGGCGGACCGCGCACCGTCAAAGGAAGGGGTTTCGCCGGAGCAGGTATAGCATACAAAATCATGGTCCACCGCCCCGGCCACTGGATCGCCGCAAATACTGCAAAACGGCGGTTCCACTTTGTGGGTGTCGGACCAGCAGTCCCAACAGATATACTGGAAGGTCTCCGGAGCAGAAACCCCGCAGCCCATGCAATTGCGGGGATAGAGCATGTCCAGAAACAGAGTCATGGCAGCCTATTCAGACAAAATAGGATTCGGGATAATATAATCAGGAATCATGACGGGAACATCGACATCCTTAACCCAGTATATCTTGCCCTTCAGTAAAACAGGATAGTTCAAATACTCCTCCATCTGTTTGGGGTCACCCTTGATTAGACAAATCGTTTCTTCAAAGGTTTCGGTCTTTAATACCAATTTATACAGCCCCGGAGTAGCCCGCCGGATAATGCCTGGGTATTCGTCATAGTTTCCCTGTTTACGGGTTTTATCCCAAGTCATAAGAAAAGCCGGGGTCTCGGCATTCGACTCCTCATTAACCTCGGCTACCACCTGTTTCTTCACTTCCGGCTCCGATACAGCTACTGGTTCAGGAACGATCTTGGGCTTTGGCTTCTGGATAAGTTCTGTGAAATCCGCACTGATCCAGACCCTGGAACCTTTTGGCGGCTCGATTTTGAGCCATCCGTTAAATTCGCCACGGACATTAAGTTCTTCGTCCCGCAACAGGATCGTCACCACACGATAATTTTGGCTCGGTCCAGCCCGGACATTCAACTTTTTGGGAAGCACCACATTATGTTCAACGTATTCCCCGAAAACCCAAAAGTTAAGATTGCTCGGAGCCTGAACAGCCATCCAGCCATTGGTCTGGTCAATATAAAGGAACTCTTCCCCGTGCATGGCGCGGTCCAGCACTTCGCAGTCGGTGCTCGGCACCGGCCGAATACTTACGTTGTCACCAGTCACTTTGACCCGCGGATATATATTCGACTGAGCAAGGGCAACGGAAGCCGTTGCCAAAAAAATCATCAACATTTTCATATTCACCCCTCGGAAGTTAAAGCGCAAACAGGGTGCGCGCATTATTAGAAGTTAATTCAGCAATGGATTCTACCGAACACCCCTTGAGTTCCGCAAGTTTTTCAGCCGTATGAACCACAAAGGCCGGTTCGCACCGTTTTCCGCGCATCGGCACCGGTGCCAGGTAGGGCGAATCGGTTTCAATCAGCAGCCGATCATCCGGTACATATTGGACCACGTCGCGCAGCGCATCAGCATTATTAAAGGTGACGATTCCGCTGAAACTTACATAGAGCCCCAGATCGAGCACCGCCTTGGCAAATGTTGAATCGCGCGTAAAACAGTGCAAAACACCACGGCAAAGCTCATGGCCCTTCCAGGCATTGGAAAAATCGCGCAGCAGATCAAGGGTATCCTCATCG
>CAKZQV010000431.1 GCA_937141895.1 uncultured Verrucomicrobiota bacterium | reverse complement strand
CGGATTTTATTGATGATTGCGTGGCGAACGATGATCCGTTTTTTGCCTGGTACGCACCTTTTCTTCCACATAATCCGTTCGATCCGCCGCCTGGGTTGAGGGAAAAATACGACGCGCTTATCGATGAGCCGAATGAAACGGGCGATTGGAATGCCAGATATTACGCCAACATCGAACGTTTGGACGGGGGTATCGAAGCCCTTCTCGATCATTTGGATGCGGCGGGCATCGCGGACAATACGATGATTATTTTTATCTGCGATAACGGGTGGATCACACTCCCGGAAAACGGAAAGTATGATCCCCGCGCAAAGCGGAATCCCGCTGACGCCGGAACCAGAACGCCAATTATTGTCCGCTGGCCGAACAAGATCAAACCGGGCGGAGAACTGGAGCCGCAGTTTATCACGCAGCCGGTGAGCGTGATTGATATGGTCACCACCGCTTTGGCGGCCGTGGATCTGGAACCGAATCCCGAACAGCGCGGCGTCAATCTGATGGATCTTTCCGCGGTGAACGCGCGCGATGCGATCTATTGCGATGTGTATGAGCACGATATGGTGAGCCTCGAGAATCCAGAAGAGACACTGGTCGCCAACTTTGTGGTGAAGGATGGCTGGAAGCTCTATGAGTTTCCTGACGGATCGAAAACCCTTTATCATCTGTATGACACCTCAACCGGCGATCCGGTGGACCCGTTTGAAACGGCAGATCTTTCCGGCTCTGAAACCGCGAAAGTGGCCGAATTCGCTGCATTGGTCGAAGCGTGGTATAACGATCCGAAGGATATAAATTGGAGCACACAGGCATCGCAAACAATCGGCACAGACTCCATGGATATTCCGGCCAACCTCGGACAATCCTTCACGGTCGAAGCCAGCTCCTATCTGGCCGGCATCAAGATTCCGTTCCAGCAAATGGATACCAATCAAACCATTACGCTGGAGCTCCGCGAACTCGATGGCTCAGCCGCTCCAACCGGCGCGCTGATTGATCAAGTGACGGTGACGCCGGAAGCGGTTTTCACCAATGGATTGCGCTGGTGTCTTTTCCCGTTCAATCAGCCCATTCCGGTCTCGGCTGGACAGCAACTCGGATTTCAGCTCAAAACATCGGGCCAACCCAATGCAGGCTATAAAATGGCCTATGTCAAATCGGGCGGCTATAGCGGTGGGAAAATGTACTACACCGGCCTTATTGGAAATAAAACGTGGGATCAGGCAAGCTATGATCTTTGCTTCCAGGCACTGCATGGAAGTTATGTTCCAGCAAGCGATCCGCGAATAACGGTTTTTGATAATGAAGTACGCGCATCGATTGATATGGGCGTTAAAGGTCAACCGGTGGCGATACAGACCGCTGAGAGTCTGACTAATTCGTGGACGGATGTCGGCGTGGATGACAACCGGGATGGATTGGTGGCGACTACGGATAGCCTGCAATCGCAAAAGTTTTATCGGTTTGCGCTTTCGCTGACGGGAGGTGTTTTTTCGTTGATGAACACGATACCGCCAACGGTTGCCAACAGCGAGGCCGCGAGTTTTACCGTGGCAAACGATGATCTGCTTCAGACCGCGCTGGAGACGGTAA
>CAKZQV010000430.1 GCA_937141895.1 uncultured Verrucomicrobiota bacterium | reverse complement strand
CATCTTCTTTCGCGATGACCAGAACCCGGGAGTCGCGGGCCCGACGGCCTTCGATACCCGATCCAACAAACGGACGTTCCGACTTCATCAGCGGAACAGCCTGACGTTGCATGTTCGAGCCCATGAGTGCGCGGTTGGCGTCATCGTGCTCGAGGAACGGAATAAGACCCGCAGCAATGGAAACCACCTGTTTCGGTGATACGTCCATGTACTCAACTTTTTCCGGCGGAACTTCGATAAAGTCACCACGAACACGAACCATGACGCGGTCATTTACGAATTTACGACCGTCGTCTAGCGGCGCGTTCGCCTGGGCGATGATATAGCGTTCTTCTTCATCCGCCGTCAGCCAGTCAATCGTCTTGCTGACTTTACCTTTGGAGGCCTTTAGATACGGCGTAACAATGAAACCGTACTCATTGACCTTCGCGAAGGTGGAAAGCGAAGAGATCAGACCAATGTTCGGACCCTCAGGAGTTTCAATCGGGCAGATACGTCCATAATGCGAACTATGTACGTCTCGAACTTCGAAACCGGCACGATCGCGATTAAGACCACCCGGACCCAATGCAGAAAGACGACGTTTATGCGTCAGCTCTGAAAGCGGGTTGGTTTGGTCCATGAACTGCGACAACTGCGAACGACCAAAGAAATCTTTGATTACTGCAGACAGCGCTTTAGGGTTGATCAATTTCTGGGAAGAAAGACGGTCCACTGTAGTATCAAAGATCGTCATACGCTCTTTAACCAGACGCTGGATACGCGCCAGACCAACACGGCACTGACCTTCGAGCAACTCACCAACCGTACGAATACGGCGCGAACCCAGATGGTCGATATCGTCCAGCGTACCCTCGCCCATCCGAACCATCAGCAGGTAACGAAGTGCCTCAACGACGTCTTCCGTTTCCAGAGTCAGCGATGTGCTTTCGATGCCCAGCTTCTGCTGGATTTTATAACGCCCCACGCGCGACAGGCTGAAACGTGCTTCATCAAAGAAGAGACGCTTGATCATCTGACGAGCAGATGCGGTGGTCGGCGGATCACCTGGACGCAGTTTCTGGTACAGGTCTTTCAGGGCTTCATCCACAGTACGCGTGGTGTCGGCCTGAACCGATTTAAGGAACAAGCCTTGGTCCCAGGAAACGTCTACAACGGAAACCTTTTTGTACCCGGCCAGCTTCATGCGCTGAATCATGTCAACGGTCAGCTGGTCATAACGACGACCGATCACAGACTCAGAGTCCGCATCGACGATATCGTCGGAAAGAACGAGGTTCTCAAGATCCTCTTCTTTGTAGGTTTTCTTGGACAGGGAAAACTCGGCAAACTTGTAGTAGAGACCGAGAATTTCTTCGTCTTTTTCATACCCCAAAGCACGCAGGAACGTGGACGCAAGGAATTTACGGCGGCGACGTTTTCGGTCGAGATAAATATAAATCATGTCGCTGGTATCGAACTGTGCTTCGATCCAGGAACCATGGTCCGGAATAATGCGGAATGAATGCAGCGTGGAACCGTTGGCATGCTGAGAAGATTCAAAGCAAATACCCGGCGAACGATGCAGCTGGGAAACAATAACGCGTTCAGCACCGTTAATCACGAAGCTGCCGCTATCAGTCATCAGCGGAATTTCACCCATGAATAACGTATCTTCGCGCAGGTCTTCACCTTCACGCAGCTTGAACGTCACATACAAAGGCGCCGAGAAGGTTTCCCCTTCACGGATCGATTCCAGATGTTCTAGTTTCGGCTTTTTGATTTCGTAACTGACAAAATCGAGAGCGATCTGTCCATCATAACTTTCAATCGGAAATGCTTCACCGAGCACGGCCTGCAATCCCATTTTCTTACGACGGGAAGGAGAAACGTCCTGCTGCAGGAAGTCCCGATAGGAGTTAAGTTGGATTTCAATTAAGTCTGGCGCATCTAGCGCGTCTGTGAGTACTCCGAAGTTTTTTCTCTCAGCCATTCCGCACCTTCAAGGGTTGTTGTTGGATAACGCATGTTCCCCTTTGGGTCTCAAAGGGGAACACAACACATGTCGCAAGAGAGCGACACAATCTGTCTTTTCTCAGGAAAACCGAGGTTTACTTGAGGTCTACAGATGCTCCAACACCCTCAAGCTTTTCTTTCATCGATTCTGCTTCATCTTTGGAAAGGCCGGCTTTCACGCTGCTCGGGGCACCGTCAACCAGTTCTTTTGCTTCCTTAAGACCCAGACCGGTGATGCCGCGGAGCTCTTTGATTACCTGAATTTTGGATCCGCCAGCTGCAGTCAGTACAACTTCGAACTCAGTCTGTTCAGCAGCGCCGCCGCCTTCATCGCCGCCACCAGCCGGTGCAGCAACAGCTACGGCCGCCGGAGCAGCTGCAGTTACGCCCAGACGATCTTCCAGCGCGGTTACGAGCTGAGAGAGTTCCAGAACGGAAATGGTTTCAACCCAGTCAACAAACTCGGCCATTTTACCTTCGAGTACTACTTCATCTTTTACTTCTTCGGACATTTGATACCTCCTAATGAACTGCTGTCTAATTCAAATTAATTGTTGTTATGCTTCTTGTTCTTTTTTGCTTCTTACCGCATCCAGCACATAAACCAGCGTGGAAACCTTCTGGCTCATCACACCGACCAGCTGACTGCAAGGTGCCTGCAGGGTGCCGAGCAACTGTGCACGCAGGACATCCTTGGAAGGAAGTTTTGCGAGTGCTACAACGTCCTTGGCAGTAACAGCTTTGCCTTCAACAAATCCACCGGTAACTACCGGCTTTTCATTTTCTGCAGTAAATTTTCTAATAACCTTAGCCACTTCAACCACATCGCCATCGCCGTGAATCATGGCGGTCTGCCCTTTCAGGAGCTCAGCAATGTCCGCTTCAACCGCACGGTTGAGCATGGTTTTTTTCACCACATTGAAGGAAGCACCGCTATCACGGAGCGAATTCTTCAGGGCGGTGGTCGTGGGCATGTCCATGCCGGTGTAATCGGCAATGATCATGTAAAGTGCACCCGCTACGCGCTGATCCAGCTCCGCAGCTTCGGACATTTTTTCCGGCCGTATACCTTTTTCTTCAGGTTTCATTTAAATACCTTACCCTTCCCTTAAGCGGAGATTTCCTTGAGAGCAACCCGGAGACCCGGACCCATGGTGGAGGAAATCGTTACACGTTTAATGTAGGTTCCTTTGGCACTGGCCGGACGTGCCCCGTTAATCGCGTCAACGATCGCCTGGGCATTTTCCAACAGTGCGGTTTTTTCGAAAGAACGCTTACCGAAAGGAACGGCAATGTTGCCGTTACGGTCCATACGAAACTCAACGCGACCGGCCTTCAGCTGATTTACAGCAGCGGCGGTATCATCGGTAACGGTTCCGGTTTTCGGATTCGGCATCAGACCACGCGGACCAAGCACTCGGGCCACTTTACGAACTTCCTTCATGGCGTCCGGTGTGGCAACGGCGGCGTCAAAATCCGTCCAGCCGTCCTGTCCGTCTTGGGTAAGCGTGGCCGTTGGCTAGCCGGGCAAAATCCAGATTGGCAATACGGCTCACCTAAGATTGACCATTGGCTGGGCTTA
>CAKZQV010000429.1 GCA_937141895.1 uncultured Verrucomicrobiota bacterium | reverse complement strand
AATATAGCGCCGCCGGTGCTTATTTTCCACCGTCACAAAACAATCGCTTGCCGGACGAATATCGATCTGCTTCTGGTCCCGCTTCAGCCGATCAATTTTTAACGGCATCGGCTCCAGCAGGGAGCGAACCTCAAAAAGAGAACGTTTGTGATTTTCCACATCGGTATCATCGACAATAAAGCGCGAGGTGCTCCAGTCCGTACCCGTTGCAATTATGGCCGTCAGTGCCCTTCGGCCCAGATGGTAGGTCGCCGACGGATCAGAGCGCACCGGCAAACCATGTTCATTCGCATATTTATGCGCCTTGCAAATAGCCGGAAGATCATCCGCTCTTCCATCTCCGATCGCTCCGAAAGCTTCATAGGTCACAACCTCAGGAGCAGCGGACACACCGACGCAAATGACCGACGCCAAAATAACAAAAAAAGTTCTCATGATTTGAACACAACGTCAAAATGCATGGAGAACTGGACAAATAGTTCTACGAATACGGTCGTCCACTCCCCGACGACGGAGAAAACCGGAAATCAGAAGTGTATCCGCCGACTTAAAGACCGGACGAAAAATGCCCTACCACTCCGGTTCCGGTTCGGGCTCGGTTGAAAACGGCTGACACTGTGCCGCCAGCTGAGAAGAGACCCGCACCAAAAGTTCCGCGTTTGGCCCTTCGTAGACTTCTTCCAGAATGGACGCATTTTTCTTCAATGTAGAGAGTAGCTTGCCTTCACTGAGTGGAACCGAAAGCTTCATCTCAATTTTCCGCCCCTTCAGGCAGTCGGCCAGCTCATCAAAAAGAAGATCGATATTTTCGCCTTCACGCGCCGAAACCGCCACTGATTTCGGAAACTGACGTTGTAGACGTTTCGCTGCATTACGGCCGCGCTCGTCATCGATTTTATTGAAAACGTAAAGCATCGGCTTATCCAGCCCGCCGATTTCATCCAGCACTTTATGCACGGCCTCAATCTGCGTATCCACCTGCGGGTGCGATGCATCAATCACGTGAACCAAAAGATCAGCTTCAACCACTTCCTCCAAGGTCGCTTTAAAGGAATCAACCAGATGATGCGGCAGTTTCTGAATAAAACCTACCGTATCCGTCATCAGCATCGGTTCATGGTTTGGAAGCTCCACCTGCCGCGTCGTCGGGTCGAGTGTCGCGAAAAGCTGATTTTCGGCATAAATATCCGCCCCGGACAACCGGTTCAGCAAGGTTGATTTTCCGGCATTGGTATAGCCGACAATGGAAACCAGCGCCCAACCATGGCGTTTTCGTCCACGTCGCTGCTCGGTTCGTCGCGTGCGCACCAGCGCCAGATCACGCTTGAGCGTACGCACCAAATCCTGCAGACGCCGGCGGTCCATTTCCAGCTGCGTTTCCCCCGGCCCCTTTAAACCAATTCCGCCCTTCTGCCGTTCCAAGTGCGTCCACATGTTACGCAGACGCGGCAGTAGATACATATGCTGGGCCAGCTCCACCTGCAGACAGCCCTCTTTCGTCTGGGCCCGCTGGGCAAATATATCAAGAATCAGCTGTGTACGATCGAGCACGCGGGTTTCAAAAACATTCTGCAGATTTCGTCCCTGAGCCGGTGACAAATCATCATCAAAAACCACCAGCGAAACACGGTTCTCTTTGATCCAGTCCGCAATCTCTTCCGCTTTTCCGGTACCGATATAATGCCCCGCCTTGATTTTCTGCTGGCGGACAATAAAGCGACCGGCCACCACAGCGCCGGCACTTTCGGCGAGCTGGGCCAGCTCATCCATCGTATCTTTAACCTTCCACTCTTCTTCATTCCGAAGAACTACGCCTACGAGCAGGACGGTTTCAGCATCAGTATTCTCTGTTTCTAAAAGTTCAGACATAAAATTCTTTTACCACTCGCTTCGCTGGAGGCACAGCGGTACGACGTTTTTTCTTCTCCATGCCTCCGCGTCTCCTTGGTGAAAAATCAAATCACAACCTGAGCTGGGCCGGTTTGTTTCCAGGCATTGGAAACCGCTTCCGCCAATTTTTCCAAGGTTTGGAAGTCGGCCGTATGGATCCACTCCACATTCAGCTGGTTCCGAAACCAGGTCATCTGGCGCTTGGCCAGCTGGCGCGTGCGGATCACCGTTTTTTCTTTTGCCTCTTTAAGCGTCATTTCGTTGTTCAATACAGCAAAAGCTTCCGCATAGCCAATCGCCTGCAGAGCTGTTCGAGACAGCTCAAGCTGGAGCAATTGTTCCGCTTCTTCGATCAACCCGACGGCATACATTTCATCCACTCGCTGTTCAATCCGCTGCAAAAGCACTTCGCGCTCAACATGGAGCCCGACCAGCTTGGGTTTGGGTTTTGAGTTCCATGCTCTATTCTGCGGGGCAGGCGAGACGCCTGCGGTACGTTCCAAAATACGGATCAAACGCCGCGAATTCTGCTGATCGTCTATCGTTAAGGCCTCGTAAAGGTGAGCGGCTTCATTTTTCGCGCGCTTTTCCAAGGTCTGGAAATCGAGTGCTTCCAGTTCCTTCCGAAGTTTGGAATTTTCCGGCGGCACGTCGTCAAATCCTTCGGTCAGACATTTGACATAGAGTCCGGTTCCGCCGGCCACGATAATTTCGCGGCCGGTTTTAAAGGAAGGCCGCACCGCATCAAGATAGGCCGAAACATTAAATTTATCCGTCGGTTCCGCCAGATCGAACCCTACATAATCAGCCTTGTTCCGATCCTTGGACGTCGGCTTGGCAGTCCCAATATCCATTCCACGATAAATGTTCATGGAATCGGCGGAGACAATCAACTGCCCTTCCCGATCGGCGATGTATTGCGCGACTGCACTTTTTCCTGAGGCGGTCGGTCCGATAACAAAAAACGCATTCGGGGAAGCATTAGGCATCTTCGGCTTCTTCCTGCTTTTTCTTATCAAAAAAACTCATGATCAGATAAATCACGAAAACGATGCAAATGGCGGAATCGGCCACATTGAAAGAGGGATAGTGATAAGCCCCGAATTCAAAATCGAGAAAATCGGTGACCCAGCCGAAGCGGATACGATCGATCAGATTTCCGGCAATACCGCCCATGAGCAATCCCATGAGAAGTTCATTGCGCTTTCTTCCCTCGATAATTTTGTCGCGAAAAAAATAGAGCGCAACCATCACGGAAAAGGATATCAGAATCAGGATAATGCCGTGACCAGCGAGAAGGTTCCAGGCCGCGCCATCGTTGCGGACATACACGAGATTAAAAAACCCGTCGATGACGGGGATGGAATCACCGTAAACCAGATTTGCCCGTATCGCCTGCTTGGTCAGCTGATCCAGAAACAGAACCAGTATGCCTATAATCAGAATGAGCACGACCAAACCTCCTTCAAAAAACATAGCCACAAAAAAGCACAAAAAGCACGAAGACCTTGCATCCGGTTTTCTTTGTGCTTTTTGTGCCTCTTCGCGGCCATCAAAACCTTACATACCATGCATGGTATTACCGAAAGGGCGGTAGGTCATTCCATTGCCCTTTTCGATTTCAGACTGCGCTTTGATGGAGTAGCGGACGTAGGGCAGTGCTTCAAGGCGCTCAATATTGATCGGCTCCTCATACATTTCGCAAATACCATAGGTTCCTTTTTCAAG
>CAKZQV010000428.1 GCA_937141895.1 uncultured Verrucomicrobiota bacterium | reverse complement strand
ATGGGAGGTGGACACAAGAAAAGGTACCGTCTCATCGACTTCAAACGCGACAAGTTCGGAATTCCGGCGAAAGTTGCGGGAATCGAATACGATCCGAATCGTTCCGCACGTATCGCACTGTTGCACTATGCAGATGGTGAGAAGCGTTACATTATTGCTCCGCAGAAGCTTGAAGTGGGTACCACACTGATGTCTGGTCCTGACGCTGAGCCGTCTTTGGGCAATTGCCTTCCGCTGGGAAAAATTCCGGTGGGCATGGCGGTTCACAATATTGAGCTCGTTACCGGAAAAGGCGGCCAGCTGGTTCGTTCGGCCGGTACTGCCGCTCAGTTGATGTCTCGTGAAGACGAGTGGGCCAACGTGAAAATGCCTTCCGGTGAAATTCGCATGATCCGTACCGACTGCTACGCAACGGTAGGTCGTGTGGGCAATGTGGAGCACAACAATATCGTAATGGGTAAAGCCGGCCGTAAACGCTGGCTGGGCATTCGTCCGACCGTACGTGGTGTGGCCATGAACCCGGTTGACCATCCGATGGGTGGCGGTGAAGGCCGCACATCCGGTGGCGGACATCCGAAGTCCCCTTGGGGTCTGCTGGCTAAGGGTAAACGTACCCGTAATAAGCATAAACAGACCAATAAGTATATTGTTGAGCGGAGGAAGAAATAATGAGTCGTTCACTTAAAAAGGGTCCCTACGTTGACCTGAAGCTGATCAAGAAGGTTCGTAAAATGGATGATGCCAGCCGCAAAACTCCGATCAAGACCTGGGCACGTGCCTCGGTGATTGTTCCGGAAATGGTGGGGCACACCTTCAATGTTCACAACGGTAAAGTTTTCGTTCCGGTGTTTGTTACGGAGAATATGGTCGGGCACAAACTGGGTGAATTTTCACCTACCCGCGCTTTCAAAACTCACGGTATGGCGACGGAAAAATAGTCGGATGGGATTTTTCAACGAATCCGCTGGATTCAAGTTGAAAAATCCCTAGACTCTCCGCCCTTTATTCCCCGTGGAAAATTGAGGTTGAAAACACATGGAAGTGTCAGCAACAACTAAATATATCCGCATGTCGCCGACCAAGGCGCGTGACCTGGCCAACGAGATCAAAGGTCTCGCTGTTGCCGATGCACTGCGGATTACTGAATTCAATGCCCGCAAGGCAGCTGTTCAGATCGGTAAGACCCTGAAATCGGCGATCGCAAACGCTGAAAACAATGAAGGTCTCTCCGCAGACAGCCTGTATGTTAAGAACGCTATCGTGGATGGCGGACCGATGATGAAAAGATTCCGTCCGCGTGCCCGAGGCATGGCCAGTCCGATTCAAAAGAAGACGAGCCACGTAACCATTATTTTGAGCGATAACGCTTAGTCATAAGGAGACTTGTTTTGGGACAAAAAGTAAATCCTATCGGATTCCGACTCGCGCTGACGAAAGACTGGCGTTCCCGCTGGTATGCCGACAAGCGTGACTTCGGTACCATGCTCAAGGAAGATGTTGAGATCCGCAAGCTCGTTGCTGAACGACTGAAAGACGCGGCTGTTTCGGACATCTACGTTGAGCGTTATGCCAATCGCATTCGTGTAACCATTAAAACCGCTCGTCCAGGTCTGGTCATCGGTCGTAAAGGTGAAGACATTGATAAGCTTCGCGAAGTGCTTTCCAAAATCACCAAAAAAGAGGTGTATGTGGAAATTGCTGAAGTCAAGAAGCCTGACATTGATGCCACCTTGGTTGCCGCTAACGTAGCCATGCAGCTTGAACGCCGCGTATCTCATCGTCGTGCCATGAAGCGCGCGATTCAGATGGCTATGGATAATGGTGCTCTTGGCATAAAGATCCTTGCTGCCGGTCGTTTGAACGGTGCAGAAATTGCACGTTCTGAAAGCTATAAAGAAGGTAAGGTTCCGTTGCACACCCTGCGCGCCAACATCGACTACGGTGTTGCAGAAGCCAACACTGTTGCCGGTATTATCGGCATCAAGGTCTGGATCTGCAAGGAATCCGAAAAGAAAGCCTAGGAGATTTGAATCATGCCTTTGATGCCAAAGAGAGTTAAATATCGTAAGGTCCAGCGCGGTTCGCGCAGCGGCCTCGCACAGAAGGGCAATAAGCTCGCCTATGGGGAATTCGGTTTGCAGTCGCTTGAATGCGGCTGGATTACGGCCACCCAGATTGAGGCGTGTCGTGTTGCTGCAACACGTGCCATGAAACGTAAAGGTAAAATGTGGATTCGCATTTTTCCCGATAAACCAATCACCAAGAAGCCGTTGGAAGTTCGTATGGGTAAAGGTAAGGGCGGCGTCGACCAGTGGGTTGCCGTAATTAAGCCGGGTACCATGCTGTTCGAACTCGACGGGATTCCGGAATCTATTGCAAAAGAGTGTCTGCGTCTTGCAGCCACTAAGCTTCCGGTTCGCGCCCGTTTCGTACAGCGGCACGCTCACGACTAAAGGATGGGCCAGACGATGAAGGTTAATGAAATTAATGAAATGACGGTTGCGGAGCTGGATGCTCAGCTCGAGGAAATCAAGAAAGAGCAGTTCAATTTGAAACTGCAGCAGGTTTCCGGACAGTTGGAAAACCCAGCACGCATGAAAGAGCTGCGTCGTACGGTTGCCCGTATCAAGACCATCCAGAATCAGAAGAAAGTTGAAGGATAACGGTCATGGAAAATACTGAAAGAAATCTGCGTAAGAAACGCGAAGGCCGCGTAGTCAGCAAGTCTGGCGACAAATCCATCGTGGTTCTGATTGAACGCCGTGTCCGCCACCCGCTTTACGAAAAAGAAATCCGGGTATCGAAGAAGGTTCACGTTCACGACGAAGAAAATCAAGCCGGTATCGGTGACGTTGTGCGTGTGATGGAAACCCGCCCACTGAGCAAGCTGAAACGCTGGCGCCTGGTGGACATTGTTTCTGTAGCTGCTAAATAAGGTAGGGCTGAGCGATGATTCAAGAGAACACACGTTTAACAGTTGCCGACAATTCTGGTGCACGTTCCGTAATGTGCATTCGCGTTCTCGGCACCAAAAGCAAAGTCGCCCGTGTTGGCGACGTGATCCGCGTTTCCGTTAAGGAAGCGCTGCCGAATGGGAATGTGAAGAAGGGCGACCTCTGCAAAGCGGTTGTTGTTCGCACGAAAAGTACCATTCGTCGTGCGGATGGCTCCTGCCTCCGTTTCGATGGCAATGCGGCTGTGATTATTGACGATAACAAAAACCCGCGCGGCACCCGTATCTTCGGGCCGGTCGCCCGTGAGCTCCGCGAAAACGACTTCATGAAAGTGGTCTCGCTGGCTCCGGAAGTACTGTAACCGCCGGGAGGAGTTTTAAAATGAGCAAAGCCAAAATCAAAAAAGGTGATACCGTTAAGGTAATAGCCGGTGATGATAAGGGTAAGGAAGGTAAAGTCCTCGATGTTGCGCCGGAATCCGGTCGCGTACTTGTTGAAGGCATTAACCTTGTGAAAAAAGCTATGCGGCAGAGCGAGGACTATCCGCAGGGCGGAATCATTGATCGGGAAGCCCCGATCGCGATTTCCAATGTGAAAGTGTCCGCTTAATCGTTCCAAGCATTGGAACCGTAATTTTGGAGGACGGGTGAAATGACCCCAACAC
>CAKZQV010000427.1 GCA_937141895.1 uncultured Verrucomicrobiota bacterium | reverse complement strand
TGACGATTATGAAAAAATCCGCCAGGTTGGCGCAATCTCTGCCAACAACGATGACGAGATTGGCCGCCTGATTGCCGATGCGATGAAGCGCGTTACCAAAGATGGTGTTATTACGGTAGAAGAAGCCAAAGGAACCGACACCTACGTAGACGAGGTACTGGGTATGCAATTCGACCGTGGCTATCTCTCTCCGTACTTTGTAACGGATGCGAACACCATGGAAACGGTCATGGAAGACCCGTACATCCTGCTCTTCGAAAAGAAGATCTCCAACCTGCAGGATATGCTTCCGTTGCTCCAGAACGTGGCCAAGACCGGCAAGCCGTTCATGATCATTGCGGAAGACATCGAAGGCGAAGCGCTGGCGACTCTCGTCGTGAACAAACTGCGCGGCACCCTGAATGTGTGTGCGGTTAAAGCGCCGGGCTTTGGCGATCGTCGTAAAGCGATCATGGAAGACCTCGCCGTGCTGACCGGTGGTAAATTCATCACGGAAGACCTCGGCATCAAGCTCGATACCGTCGGTATTGAAGACCTCGGTTCTGCAAAACGCGTCAGCGTGGGTAAAGATGACACCACGATCGTTGAAGGTGCCGGTGCAGTTGCTGGAATTAAGTCACGTATCGACCTGATCCGTCGTCAGATCGAAGAAACCACGTCCGATTACGACCGCGAAAAACTGCAGGAACGTCTGGCGAAACTCGCCGGCGGTGTTGCGGTAATCAATGTGGGTGCGGCCACTGAAGCGGAAATGAAAGAGAAGAAAGCCCGCGTTGAAGACGCGCTGCACGCTACCCGTGCTGCGGTTGCCGAAGGTATTGTACCTGGCGGCGGTGTGGCTCTGATTCGTGTTCAGAAAGCCATCGATAAAATCGACGTTGAAGGCGATGAAGAGATCGGCGCGAACATTGTTCGTAAAGCGATCGAAGCTCCTTTGCGTCAGCTGGTGGCTAACGCCGGTGAAGAAGGTGCCTTGGTGGTTCAGGAAGTTAAAAAGGGCAAGCAGACCATGGGATACAACGTGGCGACAGGCGAATATGTCGACATGATCGCGGCAGGTATCATCGATCCGGCCATGGTAACCCGTTCTGCCCTGCAGTACGCGGCGTCCATCTCCGGTCTGCTGCTGACAACTGAAGCCATGATCACCGATCTTCCAGAAGAGTCTTCTGCTCCGGCCATGCCCGATATGGGCGGAATGGGTGGCATGGGCGGCATGATGTAGTCCATTTGTAGTGGAGTTTTGGAGTCGCGGAGTATAGCTGTTGTGCTTTCTCCATGACTCCCTCCCTCCAATACTCCGCCCCTTTGGGGGCGGGAAATCCACGCCTTTGCGGGTGTGGATTTTGTTGTAAATGGCGTTGACGCAGTAAACTCGGGTGCTATACTACGCGCCAATTTTTTTGTAAGAACTGTAAGCATTCTGATCATTCAGAACAACGCAAGCTGTTTGCGTGGAGAGAATAATATGAACTTTGAATATCTGACTACTGCGCAGGAAAAAATCACCAACACTCCGGTACTGGTGAACCTGATTTCCTATCGTACCCGCCAGCTCAACAGCGGCGCGCGTCCGATGGTAAAGAAGGATCATGCGGAAATGGATAATCACGATCTCGTTCTGAAGGAGATTGCACAAGGTCTCCTGACCGCTGAAATGCTCTCTACTCAGAAAGAAACCGAAGTGCCTGGTCTGGACTTCGACGCATCCATTCTTCTGTAATTGCTGCGGCATTTTCCGCGCAGTGCACGATTTGAAACCCAAAACCCTTAGGGGATTTGGGTTTTGTGTTTTCCAACCTCTGGAAATCATCTAATTTTTCCAACCATTGGAATTTAACCACCCACTCCACTGAAGTTTGGAAGAGCACGAAGGGAACCTTCCTATCTTCGTGTTCTTCGTGGTGAAAAAGAACTAAGTCATGGCCGGTAAGAACAAAAAGAAAAAGAATGATCCTAAAGCGGGGGTGCTGGCCACCAACCGCAAGGCGTTGCGTGATTTCGAGATCCTTGAAAAAATCGAAGCGGGGATTGTGCTGAGCGGCACTGAGGTTAAATCCTGTAAGCAGGGCCTGCTGAGCATTCAGGAAGGCTATGTGCATGTCGATGATCGCATGGAAACCTGGCTCATCGGCTGCACGATCCAGCCCTATGAACATGGCAATATCTACAACCATCCCTCGACCCGTGAGCGTAAGTTGTTGCTGCATAAAAAAGAGATCGAACGCCTCCATGGAAAAACCCGCGAAAAAGGACTGACCATTGTTCCGCTGAAAGTCTATTTGTCGCGCGGAAAAGTTAAAATCCGCATTGGGCTGGCCAAGGGTAAAAACGTGGTCGATAAGCGCGATACGATCAAAAAGCGTGAATCCGACCGTGATTCCCAGCGCGCCATGCGCAACTTTAACAATCGGTAGGGCGCTATCGCCGAGAGCGCCCAGAACAGCTCGGCATTCTGTCCCTACCTCTCTTGTTGCACCTGCAGAACGGCATCGTAGACGGATTTGGTGTCCATATTGTTGTGCTCGGCGATTTCCTTGAATTTCCAGTCGGGGGATGAATCAATGCCGATTTTTTCCAGGCCGGTAAAAATTTTATTTATGTCCATGTCATACTTCTTGGACAGATCTCTCAGGGTACGGTTGCTCCAGTACCACTTCATTTTTTCGGGAAGCGGGGGTTTGCCTTCTTCGGCTTGCTCCATCGTCGCTTGGTCAACCACGTTTTGCTGAATCTGCGCTTCGGTTGGGCCTGCATCTTCCGAGGGTTGGAAAAGGTTGAAGGGCGGCCAGGAAAACAGGGAGCCGATGATGACCCAGCCCGTGAGTAGCAGCGCGGTGTAGGAATTGACGGTCAGCCAATCGCGTTTTTTACCGGTAATTCGATTGTTGGAATTATCTTTCTTGATCTCCAGCGTAGTCTGGATGAGGTAGCAGAAGCCGAATAGAATACTTAGACTGATATGCAACGCCGTAAGTGTTTCCCATAACCCGAACAGGGTGGCCACCACCGCACTGAGAATCAGCGCGGCAAAGGAAAACAGGGCGGTGAGTGTGACGACTTTTTTAAATTTCATAATCGATTCCGTATAGCGTGCTTCATATTAAGACCGCGTTGCGGAATATAAATAGCATTCCCAAGGCCAATTCTGCCTCATTTTATCACCTGCGTGACATTGTTGTATCGCCCGCATACTGCGGGCTTTGCCCTTTGAGAGGATATCCTAAAACTGCACGAATTCGCGGGTTTCTTTAGCGACCGGTCCGCCCATTACCGATTGGGCCGTACCGCCGAACATGCGACCGAGAAGGCCGGCGTTCATGGTTGAGATGTAGGTTTTTCCATCGGACTTTTCATATACTGCAATGGAGCAGGGCATCATGACCGAGAGAAAACGGGCCTTGTCATCCAACAGCACTTTTTCCGCATAGTCAGGTTGGCATATTTTAAGTGAGGCTGCGGGAAGTACGTCTTTTCCTTCCTTCGCCCGCGATTGGTCGAGGCGCATGGCGGCGGATACTTTCCACCCCGCAGTTTCGACCTTTTGAGTAATGTGGTCGACGGTCTCCTCATAATTTAGCGGGCTGACCTTCTCGCTGACCATCAGGCCGGGCATGACCAATGCGCATGTGATGAGGCCGAGTGCGAATCCAATGATAATTCCGGTGATCGTTTGTTTCATATTCATACTCCTTAAATAAACAGGCTGCCGTTGTCGCCGACGTGATCGATATACATGGCTACGCCGCCTTCTTCAATGCCATCGATCAGTTCTTCACTCTTAATGCCCATCAGATCCATGGACATCGTGCAGGCCACGATTTTAACCCCATTTTTGACCGCTTCATCAATAAGTTCCGGGAGGGAGAGTACATTTTTCTGTTTCATGATGCCCTTGATCAT
>CAKZQV010000426.1 GCA_937141895.1 uncultured Verrucomicrobiota bacterium | reverse complement strand
ATCTGACCGGTATGGAAACGGCAACCAACAGCTACGGAGGCAACACCAATGTCGTGGCGACTATTCTGGATGGCGGCCGCGATCTGACATTGAATAGTGGGAGCTGGAACAATGCCAACCATGACCGGATCATCGGCTATGAAGGTTCGGATTCGAATCTTCGAATCACCAAAGGCGCCACGGTGGTCAATCAGGATGGCTATATCGGGTGGGGCAGCAGCTCAGCCAACAACAGTGTGCTGGTTTCGGGAACGAATTCAGTCTGGCAGAACACGGGCGGAGATTTGTATCTGGGTGCATACTGGAACAATGCAACCAATCTGACGGGAACGGGCGGTTCCGGGAATTCTTTACATGTTACGGATGGCGCTCAGGCGTTTGTGGGTGAAGCGACTCACGGTGTGGCCGGTATGCTGGTGGCCTCGACGAATGGGGCCAATTTCACGGTATGGAACGGTCAGGCCTTTATTGATGACACATTGACCATTGGTTTAAGCAGCAATGTTTACGGCACGGTTTCAATTGCCAACGGCGGCGATTTAAGCGTTGGCGATCTGGTAATTACCAATGGCAGTAAACTGGTGCTGGAAGAGAACAGCACCTTTCGCATTGCAACCAACTTCAATCAGGCGGCGTGGGAAGTGGGCGATCGCTTTGTCTGGGATGCGACCAATTCCACGTTGCAGGTC
Source organism: uncultured Verrucomicrobiota bacterium (assembly GCA_937141895.1). Lineage (GTDB taxonomy): Bacteria > Verrucomicrobiota > Kiritimatiellia > Kiritimatiellales > Pontiellaceae > Pontiella. Next base: position 4,768 of record CAKZQV010000426.1, on the reverse strand, counting down.
GGGGGTACATTAACGCGCACGAACTATTATCTGGATAAAGGCCAGAACCTCACTCTCAGTGGATCAAATGCGGTATGGGATATTAGCGGTGAAGATTTCATCATCGGTGTGGATGGAGTCAGTGAATTCGTTTTGACGGATGGGGCATCATTCTCCAATGCAAACACGTTTGTCGGGGCCACGGCCAATACCAATCAAGGGGGACATGGCGTTTATATGTATAAAGGTGCGGATTGGCAGTCCAGCGGAACGCTTTTCATCGGAAACACCTCTTCGAACAATATTCTAGAGATGCATAGCGGCAGTCAGGCCAACATTGCCGGGACGATCCATCTGGGCGGTAATTCCTCCGGAAATGAAATTATCCTTACGGGGTCGAACACGTTGCTTGAGGTGGGGGGAAACCTGAATATCGGCAATGGAACTACAAACAGCCTGAATAACAACGTTGAAGTTAACGGTCTGGCGAGACTGGAAGTGACATCCAATATCGTGATCAACGCAGGCAACTGGATCACACTCTCCGGCGGGGCCACTAATGCATTGGGTGGGAACTACACGGTGAGTAGCAATGCGGCATTATTTGGAACCGGCACCGTTGAATTTGATTCGGCCTTTTCATCGCTGATTCTGGAGGAGGGTAATCTGAATATTGACTCGACCCTGATTTTTGAAGGAAACGATTCCGCTGTTGAGGTCACCGGTGGGGAATTCTATCTCTTCGGTTCGAACTCCAACCAGTTCCGCGATTTCCAGACGTTGGAAATGACCGATGCTGCGCTGATCGGTTACGGAACCAACGACGCGTTCAGTGTGGTCCATATGACAAATGTGGTGATCGAACCCAATAGACTGGAAGGCGGAGAATTTTCGGCCGCAACGCTGGTGATTGACGGAGCCTTCACTGCAGGATCGAACGTCACCTATGAGGCGCAATTATTGGGATCTTCCGGAAGTGACCTGTTGAAGTTCACTGGGGGCGTAGATCTGACCAATATGGTGGCTAATGTCTATATCGCAAATGCGCTTGAGGCCACGAATACGATACTCACCGCTGACGGCGGGCTTGCGAACAACTTTGAGTCCACGAATATCGTGAATGGGCTGCTCCTGTGGGATGCTAATCTGGTGAAAGTCGGGGATAATATTCAGGTCGTTCTGACGAATAACACCGATAAGTTTAGTTCATCGCTCGACTATGCCGGTACCGAGGCGGTTCGGACCGGATTCAGCGGAATGAAAAATTCCGTATTTACGCGAACCAAGCAGTTGCGTCGCAACCTGGTCTCCACGGCACACTCCATCCCGCATGAAGCTTTCCTGATGACCAACACAAATTCGCCCGCCGGCCCGCAGGGTCCGGGGGAAGATAATACGATTTTCGATATGCATATCTGGGCACAGTATTTTACCGGTCAGGGGGAATATGACGCACATGGAAATTCGTATGGCTATTCGCTGAACAGCGGAGGAACGACCATCGGTGCCGATAAGTTGATTGGCGATGCATTGGTTGTTGGCTTTAACTATACGTATGCCCGTGCCGATGCCCGCACCACGAATCAGGACTATCTGGACTCAGAAACCTACTGGTTGGGGGCCTATGGAGAATGGGTGAACAACAGTGGCTGGTTTGTGGATGGGTTGGCCGCGTACGGGCGGTCGAACTATGATTCCGAGCGGGTTGAATCGACGGGCGATATCGATTATCTCGGTATTTCATCCTACCGCGGAGATGCGCTGGGGGCCTACTTGGATGTTGGGCAGTACATGTATTATAAAAACCTATCCATTGCTCCGTATGCCGGTCTGCACATGCTGTTTATCGGTACGGATGATCGCACCGAGAATAACGTCAGTAACAACAGTGGCAGCGAGATTAAGGTCCATGGCGTGGATCGGAATATCGTGGAATCGGCCCTGGGCCTTAAGGGTCGGTATCGCTTTGATACAGCCATTGGCCGTTTCCAGACCACCGGCTATGCCGAATGGACCCACGACTTCGTTCAGGATAACATCGCTTCAACGCTGCAGGCCGATGCCGTTGCTGGACTTCGGGCTGCGCCGGTTACGATGGCGGCCATCAAGCCGGAAGATGATCTCTATAATGTCGGTTTGGGACTGAGCTGGAGAAATACGGAATATATGGAAATCGGCATCGGATATAACGGGCGTTTCAGCGATGACTACGAAGAGCACGCCGCCTCGCTGATGCTCGATATTATGTTCTAAAAAAGCGAAGCATTTTCACCATTCGCTTCGCTGGAGAATACGGAGGCACTGAGGAAATCGAATCGCTGAGATCTCCGAGTCCTCTGTGGTAAAAACAGGGAGTTGAATATGCTGTCATTTGGATGTTTGTGTTTGCTGCTTGGACTGGGCTATTGGCTGCGCCGCAAAATCGTCCTGCTCCAGAATCTCTATCTACCGGCCAGCGTGATTGCCGGGTTGCTGGGCCTGCTGATTTTTCAGACCCTGGAAATTCCGGCCGAAGTTTCCAAAGGGTGGAATAAACTGCCGGGTCAGTTGATCAACATTGTTTTTGCGTGTCTCTTCCTGGGTGCTGCGCTGCCTCCAATTTCCAGGGTTTGGAAAAGTTCCAGCCGTCAGCTTGCCTATGGTCAGATCGTGGCGTGGGGGCAATATGCCGTCGGCTGTTTTTTTGTTCTGCTGCTGTTTAAGCCCTTCTTTAATCTGCCCGATATTTTTGCCGGGATCATGCCGGTCGGTTTCGAGGGCGGCCACGGCACGGCGGGCGGGATGGGCCCGACGTTTGATGATTTAGGTTTTCCGGAAATGAAGGATTATGCACTGGCGGCGGCCACGGGTGGGATTCTCGGGGCCATCATTGTTGGAATGGCTCTGGTAAACTGGGCTATCCGCAAGGGCTATGTGGAAAGGAAAAGTCGGCCGGGCGTCCATGCGGATGATTTTAGCGGTCTGATCCCGCACGAACATCGCCCGGCGGCTGGAAAGGTGACCGTTTCTTCGGATGTCATCGGATCGCTTTCCCTGCATCTCGTATTTGTTGGCGCGGCCATTTTACTGGGTTGGCTGATGAAGGAAGGCATGCTTCTTTTTGTCGAACCACCGGCTGAAGGAGAAAAGGTGTCGACCGCCTACCAGATTCTTTCCAGCTTTCCGCTGTTCCCGCTCTGTATGCTCGGCGGTGTAATCGTGCAACTCTTGGCCGATAAACTTGATCCGCATGAACATATGGATGAAGGGTTGATGTTGCGCATTCAGAACTGTGCACTCGATTTTCTGGTGGTTGCGGCGATTGCGACGATTCGGATCGATGTCGTGGCCCAGCAGTGGGTACCGATTGTGGTGCTGATTCTGGCCGGCATTTTGTGGAATGTTTTGATGCTGACCGTTTTTGCTCGGCGGGCTTTCAAGGATGCCTGGTTCGAGCGGGGCATTGCCGAGATGGGACAGTCAATGGGCGTTACGGCCACGGGCTTGTTGTTGCTGCGCGTGGTGGATCCGGACTATGAAACGGAAGCGGCGGAAGCGTTTGCTTCGAAGCAACTGTTGCATGAACCCTTTATGGGCGGCGGGCTCTGGACTGGTGCCGCGATTCCTTTGCTGGCGATCTGGGGCGGCTGGCCGATTTTCGGCATTGCGGTCGGTGCCATTTGCATCTGGACCGTCATGCTGATTGTTTTGAACCGAAAAACCGGGTAGGCTACAGCCCTCTTTAAAGGGAGCAGTCTTAAATAACGGAGGTCGCTATGCTGCACGTACAGCTGGATGAAGAAGTTGGAATCGTAACCCTTATTCCGGAGGGACAACTGAAAAAAAGCGATTTTGAGAATGTGTCGGCGCTCGTTGATCCTGTGCTTGAACGCCTGGGATCATTGGCCGGCCTGATTATTTCCGTGGAAGAGTTTCCGGGATGGGAATCCTTCGGAGCACTGGCTTCTCATTTGACCTTTATCAAAGATCATCATAGGCACATAAAACGTATCGCATTTGTAACCGATTCGCCCATAGGGGGCATTGCGGAAAAGGTCGGTCGTCACTTTATTTCCGCGGAAATAAAAGATTTCGGTTACGCGGAATGGGTGGCCGCCCGCGATTGGGTTTTGGGAGGGTTGTCATGAAGTGGTTTCGATGGGGCAGTGTTCTGTTGCTTCTTGCGGTCGCGGCGGGGTGCACGAGCGATGTTGGGTACAGTGGGGTAGATAATGTATGGCGCGCAGATGCGGCGCCGGTCTGGGAAACAGGAAAAACCACGGAGACGGATGTAATCGATGCTCTCGGCCCGCCTTCTCAGCTGATCGCGCTGGATCAAGAAACCGTCTATTACTATCTCCGCGAGCGGCGCAAAGGATACGGCGTGTTCCTGCTGGCGTACAACTGGAAAAGCCAGGATCTGGTCTATGACCGGGCCATTTTCTTTTTCGATAAAAACGGGAAGCTGACCAAGCATTCCTACAGTCTTGAGGCGCTGCCTTATGAAGAAGAGGCTGAGTAGTTTCGCCCTCATACCGTTGTGTGGTTTGATGCTGATGGGGTGCAGCGTGCTGCGGGTATCGGTTGATCCTGGGATTACGCTCGAGCAGTGCGGCTTTGAAGTCAGCAAGGCGCATTACCACGAGGTGCTGGATGAGCTGGGCCCGCCCGCCCGCTTGTCTGCCACTCCCGGCGGGTTCGCTTTTATGTATGAGGCCATGGAGATTGATGAAAAACAGCTGGGCTTGAGCGGGCGTGGCGAGATTCTTCAATTTCTGAAAATGTCTTTCGCCGGAACAGACCTTCACCG
>CAKZQV010000425.1 GCA_937141895.1 uncultured Verrucomicrobiota bacterium | reverse complement strand
TTGTTCCGGATTGATACATCCTTCACAAACGCCGTTGCAGCTGTTCCTGTATCCACACCGCCCAGAATGGCATACAGGATATTCCGCTGAATATTTTTCAGGGCATGTTTCGGAGCCGTGATTGCTCGTTTTCCACCGCCTTTTTTCGGGATAAAGAAGCGTTTGTAATGCACTGGCTGGTTATGGGTCAGATGCACCAGCCGTTTCATGCTTATTTCCAGAAAACGGGCAAGGTGCTGCACATCGAACAGCGGCTGCTGCCTCTGTTCCTTTATCGCTTCGGAATAGCGGGCAAGAAAATCCAGGAACCGTACATCCAGTGTCTGATCCCGTTCATATATTTCACGAACCTCTAAATGGTTCAGGGTATCTTTCAGCACTGGCGATTCACTATGATATACGGGCAGGACACCTTTATCAGCATTGATCCGGGCAAAAGCGCACACCAGCTCCCGCACATTCTTATCAACTCCGGCCTCCCGCTGTGCAAGGCCCGTATCCGCTACATATTGATAAGCATCAAATTCACTCATTGGGCATTTTCCATTGTGCCAGTGGTTTATCCGTCTGCCTAACCCATTCAGGGTTCGGGAACGGAACGAGGTCAGTTTTCAGTGCCGATGGTTTAACAGGCCTGCTTTCCCGGCGGTGCGATGAGAGCCAGAACAGCTGTGTCTTGATCTCCATTCCGCAGCCGGGGCAGAAATATCCCCGGAAGCCGTTCACGGCATATGAGTGTATCCTGCCCGCAGCTGCACAGCGGGAACATCGGATGCTCTGGTCTCCAGCATGAATCCGGATGCTGCACAACACCCCGCCGGCCAGCAGGGTGTTCATAAAGTTTCGTCTGTTCTGCCTTAATTTCATAATCAAAAGCGGGAAGGGGAGCATGGCGGTTTACTAGCCAACGGCTTTTTCCTCTGAGCCTAAAGATAGCTGTTTACAGGATGTTTAGGCGAAGTTAGTTGTTACGAACTGTGCGGCGAACCGCCGCACTGCGCTATTGCGCATCTAAACCTTCAGCCATGCCCCCCTTCCATAAAGTCATTGTAGTTCCCTCCAGCTTGCTGTTCCCTCACCCCAATGCGAAGCAGGAAGCATATCCACCGAGTCCAGAATCCCATTGCCGTCTGAGTCGGGATTATTGGGGTCAGTACCGTAAATATTTATCTCTTCACCATCAGAAAGTCCGTCGCCGTCGGAGTCTGCTCTGGCTGGATCGGAACCGGCCAGAATTTCTTCGGCATCGCTTAACTGGTCTCCATCGCTATCAAAAAGAGCGGGGTTGCTTTGGTGGGCAATTTCCTCCAGCAGGGTCAGACCATCACCATCGATATCACGGTTCCCCGGATCAGGTTTTAACGGGTTCATGCCATAGGTTACCTCCAACCCATCGGGAACCCCGTCTCCGTCAGTATCGGCTTGGCCCGGATCAGTACCAAACTGATACTCTTCCGACAGCGTCAGCCCGTCATCATCGGCATCAATCGTGACATCATTTGAGACTAAGTGATTTAATCCATACTGTTTTTCCCACCAGTCGAGCAGTCCGTCCCCATCCGTATCGCTGTCATTCAAGCCGTCCGACGCATTTTTGGGGTCCAGCCCATTGGCCAGTTCGAACACATCCAGCAGACGATCATTATCGTCATCAAGATCCTCGACTAGTGGTGGGTAGCTGCTCGAAATACCGTGAATTTCATCCGGCATTCCATCTCCATCAGTATCAATAGAGCCGGCCGGATCAAGGGGAAAGGCATCAGGGCCGGGAATCAGGCCAGGATGCGGAACAGCCGGTCCGTCGCAGACTCCGTCATTATCCGTATCCGCATGCAGCGGAGAAGACGGCCTGCCGCTCAGGATTCCATGGTATTCTTCTAGGTTACTGAGGCCGTCGCCATCGAAATCTTCCTCTCCGTCTTTGATTCCATTGCCGTCGGTGTCCCGTTTTTCCGGGTCCGTACCCAGCACCATTTCCTCAAATGCGCAGCTTAACCCGTCGGAATCTTTGTGTGAAATTTCTGCAGCTCGGTAAAAACCATGGACAGGATTCAGCCCTGGCCCCGCCCGGCAGCCGCCCCAGACTGACCTGCCTGAAAAAAATGCGCGTGCAACTACCCAGCGCGGATTCAGCAGAGAATCAGCAAAATAAATTTCATACATTTTCCAGCTGTCTGCCGAAAGAAGGTTGATTGTACTGCTGTCTTCTGATGCAGGATCAGATATCGACACCTTTAATTCATTCGACATCATGAGCGCCATAGGAGCTATTGCTTCTGCATTCTCAGCCACAGCCTTTTCGCTGGGTTCCATCTTCTGAAATAGAAGATAATCTTCATAAAACTCTGAAGGAATAAGGGAGAAACGACAGCCTACTCTTGACTGACTGTAAATGGGATCACACACGGGTGTGCTTATTCCCTTCAGGGCCTGCTGTGCTTTAAACCAAGCATAAGGGTCATAATCATTCCGGGCTGCAATACGCCATATTTCTCTGCCTTCAGAGGAAAAAACTGTTTCGAACGTTATGGGGTCTTCCCATACAGAAACCGTATAGATCGGAATGAAATCCTCATTCAACTCTCCAACCATTTTTTTCAGAAAAGCCCTTGGAAGGGATTTCCACTCAATGGGTACAGCCACTGTGTAATTCTGATAAAAAGTAAAATCAGATGGCGGGACCAGATGGAGCCAGTGAAGCTGATGCTCAACGAACATATCCCGAAGGGTGGGGAGATCAGAAACAGCGTAATTCCGGGAGGTTTCAACGAATGAATTCACCTGCGCTGCACTCGAAGCCGATGCAGATATCATGATCAACACACTTATAAACCTAACCGCCATATATAAATTCCTGATTAATACTTAGTATATAATAACAACTTAATGTACAAGAGGAAAATATATAAAACGCAGTTGTACTACGTGTATATGGCAGAACAGTTGGCCGTAGTCTAACTGCGTGGTTAAAAAGCAGCTAGGTCGAAGAATTGCCTTCCTCAGAAAAGAGGCCGGATTTACTCAGGAAGAGTTTGCTGAAAAAGCAAACTACTCTGTTGAGTTTATCAGCTTCGTTGAACGCGGAATTAATGCCCCGTCTGTCGAAGGGTGCGAAAGAATCGCACATGCCTTGGGTATTGCTCTTTCAGAACTCTTTTGTTTTGAAACCGAGTGACTGTCGGCTGTAGAAAACGGGTTTCTAATCCTTGGAACTATTTGGTCGCGATGTGCAGCCACTCCTGAATGATCGGCGAGAATTTCACGACCACCGGGGTGAATACCACACTCACCATCGTCATCAGTTTGATGAGAATGTTGAGCGACGGTCCGGAGGTATCCTTGCAGGGATCGCCGACCGTATCGCCAACGACCGCCGCATGGTGGGCATCGGAGCCTTTGCCGCCGTGTGCGCCTTTTTCAACATACTTTTTGGCGTTGTCCCATGCGCCGCCCGCATTGTTCAGCATAGTGGCCAGCACGAAGCCGGTGGTCAGACCGCCTGCGAGCAGACCCATCACCCCCGGAACGCCTAGGATCAGGCCG
>CAKZQV010000424.1 GCA_937141895.1 uncultured Verrucomicrobiota bacterium | reverse complement strand
CCTTTTCGTTAAAGGTTTGAATGCCGATTTCAAACTGGAGCATGCCGGGGGGACAATCTTTGACGGCTTCCATGAGCTCGTCGGGCAGGTGCGAGGGTATGACTTCAAAATGGAGCATCATACCCGGTTGATAGCGGGCCTTGAAGAAATCGAGGACTTTCAGGGCAAATTGGATGTCGATGTTGAACGAGCGGTCGACAAACTTAAAATTTAGTGCCCCGCGGTCGAGCAGGTTTCCAAAGGCTGGAAAAAGTTTTTCCTCCGGAAAATAGCGAACGCAGGGGTCGAGCGAGGACATGCAGTATTCGCAGCGGAACGGGCACCCGCGCGAGGCTTCCACATAGAGGGCTCGGTGTTGGATGTCTTCATCGGAGTAAAGGTCGTAGGGCAGTTCAATTTGCGTAACGTCCACGGCTTCTGCCTGAATGATCTTTTCTAAACCACGAAGGCTCGAAGTACACAACGTATCAGGATCTTCAGTTTGTGAACCCTTAGCGTTCTTAGTGTCTTTGTGGTTCAGGATGTCGTTACAGAGTTTGGGGACTTCAATTTCGCCTTCGCCGCAGACGACGTAGTCGGCATATTGGAAAATGTCCTGTTCCTCGGTTTCGTAGGAAATTTCGGGACCACCGAGAATCAGCTTTATGTCAGGGCGGATGGCTTTGAGCAGGGCGGCGACTTGGGTGACGAGGTCGATGTTCCAGATATAGCAGCCGATGCAGATAATCTTTGGATTGCGGCGGAGCATTTTTTCCACGGCGATGCGCGGCTGTACCTGCAGGTCGAATTCCATCAAATCTGAGAAATTCCTTAAATTTCCCATATTGGCCAGCAGATAGCGCGCGCCAAAGGCGGTGTGGGCATAGCGTGCGTTGTAGGCTGTAAATAAAATATCGATCGGCATGGCTGGAGCTGAGTTTCCTTAATTTCGGTTGACAATAACGGACTTCTCACGGAAAACCTAGCGCCTATGAGTTTACCCGTTTGTACCTATGGAAATCCAGTTCTGCGTCAGAAAGCCGCCGAAGTCATGATGGTGAGTGATGACATTCGTGAGCTGGCGAAGGAAATGTTCGAGACCATGTATGCCGAGCAGGGCGTTGGCCTGGCTGCGGAGCAGGTCGGTCGTACGGAACGTATGTTTGTGATCGATATTCCACCGAAAGGGGATGTCGGCGAAGATGGCGAACGGGAAAATCCGGGCATTGAAATGCCGATCGTTTTTATTAATCCGAAAATTGTGGGTCATTCAGAATCGGTGCAGGTGGGGCCGGAAGGCTGCCTGAGTTTTCCTGATATTTTTGCCAATGTAGAGCGTTGGTACGAAGTCGATGCGGAATATATCGATATCGACGGGTTGCCCCAACGCATTCATGCCAGAGGTCTGCTCTCGCGTGCGATTCAGCACGAATTGGATCATCTTGACGGCATTCTTCTTGTCGACCGCATGTCGCACGTCAAAAAAGTTGCTCTCGGCGGTAAGCTCAAGCGGCTTGTGAAAATGACGAAGAAAAAACTCGGGTAGAAGAGTTGAAAGATTAAAGAGTTGAATGGAAACCTTTTGAACCGTTTAACCCTTGAACTTTTCGACCGTTTCGATGCTAATCGAAGCAATGATCGCTTTAAATAAAACCATACGGCTTTTTTTGGATAGTATCGGTCGGCGGGACGAATATGAGTTTTACCTCAATAAGTTTCAGTCGGACCCGACGACGTGCTTTGCCCTGCTCTGCCCGGATGCGGGGAGTATCGAGGCCGGGGCCGAGGTGTTGGCTTTTGATCTGCATTTTCTGCTGCGTCTCGAGCTGGTTCCGGCGATTCTGCTCTGTGGTCCGGAAGCGGAAAAAATGCGCGAAACGCTTTCTGCGGAATCCATTTTTGCCTTTCAGTTTTACCACGAAAGCAAGGTGGCCATGTTTATGGCTTACGCGCGCCGCGCAGAAAAAGTGCCGGTTTTTGTGGCGCCCGAGTATACGCTGGAAGAAGCGTTACCGGAATTTTTGGCAGAAGCGACACAACGCGTTCATTTTATCCGTGCCGCCGGCGGACTGAAAAATACGGATGGTGAACTGATTCCTTATCTTTATACCCATCGCGATAACATCCAAACGTTGGAAGATCTGCAGTTTGATTATCCAACCCTTGGAAAAAAACTGCTGGAGAGCTGGCCCGGTGCGCATCTGTCGGTGACCTCGCCACTCAAGCTGCTGGAAGAGATTTTTACGGTGAAGGGCGCCGGGACGCTCCTGCGTAAAGGGTCGAAGATCCACCATTTCCAAGGATTGGAAGGGGTGGATCACGCGCGTCTTTTGGAATTGTTGGAGACGGCATTTGGTAAAAAACTGGCTGAAACCGATTTCCTGAATAATGTGACGCATGCTTACATCGAGGGCAATTATCGCGGCGCCGTTCTCTTGGAGGAGCACCCGGCGGGACTTTATCTCTCAAAATTTGCGGTCGGAAAAGAAGCCCGCGGCGAGGGCCTGGCGCTGGAACTGTGGCGCGAGGTGCATCAGAATCACGAAGCCTTATTCTGGCGGTCGAATGAGCATAATCCGTTTAATTCGTGGTATCACAAGCAATCCGACGGACATCACCATGCCGATAAATGGCAAATTTTCTGGCGAGGCGTTTCTACGGCCGAAATTTCATGCATTATTGAATACTGCTGCGCTCGCAGTGAAGATTTTATCGGATAACCTTAGGGTTTGCGCGTAATTGACACCCCCCGCCGGAACCTTTATTTTCATCCGCATTCCCTAACCGTTAAAAGGATGATCGTATTATGAGCCTATTTTTTGATGAGTATTATGCACATGTGGAAGAACGTACGGCCGAAGGCATTCCGCCTCTCGCGTTGAGTCAGGAACAGACCGAGCAGGTGATCGAACTGCTGAAAAATCCGCCGGCCGGTAAAGAGGAAGAACTGGTTGCGCTGATTACCGACCGCGTAAATCCCGGTGTGGATCCGGCGGCCCAGGTGAAAGCCGAATTTCTGTTTAAGGTAGCCCACGGCGAAGAATCGACTCCGCTGATTACTGCAGAACGCGCCGTTGAACTGCTCGGCACCATGGTCGGAGGTTACAACCTCGACGGCCTGATTAAGCTAGTGGAAGAGCAGGGCGCTCTGGCCGGCACAGCCGCAGCCGCACTGAAAAACATGGTGCTTTCTGTCAACCGTTTTGAAGACATCGAGGCGCTGGCCGATAATGGAAACGAAATCGCAAAGGATGTCATTACATCCTGGGCGAATGGTGAATGGTTTACCTCGCAGCCGGATATCGAAGAGGAAATTGAAACGGCCATTTATAAAGTGGACGGCGAAATCAACACCGACGACTTTTCGCCGGCCGCTTATGCCTTTACCCGCGCGGACATTCCGCTGCACTCCACCTGCATGGGCGGATCCCTGTTTCCCGATGGACCGCAGGAAATTGCCAAGCTGAAAGAGGATACCAACTTGCCGGTCACTTTTGTGGGCGACGTGGTGGGCACCGGATCTTCCCGAAAATCCGCCATCAATTCGCTGCTCTGGCATATCGGCAATGACATTCCATGCATTCCGAACAAGCGTCGCGGCGGTCTTATCATCGGCAGTACCATTGCCCCGATCTTTTTCAACACCGCTGAAGATTCCGGCTCGTTGCCGATCCAGACCGACGTGAGCGAGCTCACGACCGGCAAGATCATTAAGGTATATCCGCTCAAAGGCCTGATAACCGATGCGGAGGGTAACGAAATTACTACTTATCCCATCAAGCCCGATACCATTCTGGACGAATACCGGGCCGGCGGTCGTGTTCCGCTGATCATCGGCAAACAGCTGACCGAAAGAGCCCGCGCCGCCCTCGGCATGAGTTCCAACGACGAATCCGGACTCTTTGTGGTGCCGGACAATCCGAAGCCGGCCGACGGGCAGGGCTACTCTCTGGCCCAGAAGATGGTCGGTAAAGCCTGTGGTGTTGAAGGAATTCTTCCGGGCACCTCATGCCTCCCGAAAATGACCACCGTGGGTTCGCAGGACACCACCGGCCCGATGACCGCCGGGGAAATTACCGAGCTGGCCTGTCTGAAATTTAATGCCGACCTCGTGATGCAGTCGTTCTGCCACACGGCGGCCTATCCGAAACCGACTGACGTCGTTACCCATGCCACCCTTCCGGATTACATCATGAATCGCGGCGGCGTGGCCCTGCGTCCCGGCGACGGCATCATCCACTCCTGGCTCAACCGTTTGCTGATTCCGGATGCGGTTGGAACC
>CAKZQV010000423.1 GCA_937141895.1 uncultured Verrucomicrobiota bacterium | reverse complement strand
TACCCTCCTATACCGAGGCCGGCTTGAATAAACTCGTCTTTAAAGAGCGCTATGAAAATCTCGGCGAATATCTCACCGGATTCGCCTTCACCGTCAGCGTTCTCCAAACCCTGGAAAATCTGGAACGAGCCGCCTTCGAGCTCGCCGAAGATGCCTATAGTGAGGGTGTCCGTTATATTGAAGTCCGCTTTGCTCCTCAGCTGCACATCACCCGCTCCAGCGAAATCGAACCCGTGGTCCGCGCCGTTTTCCAAGGATTGGAAAACGCAAAAAAACACCTAAATGCCTCGATCGCGGAAAACGACATGCCGTTTGAATTCGGGATCATTCTCTGCGCCATGCGCCGATTCAATCGCCATATGTCGCCCTACTATGCGCGTCTTTTTGCCCGCGCCGGAAATTCCGGACCCCGCTATATTTTTGCCCGCGCCTCCCTCGGCCTCGCCAAAGAAGCGGTGCGCCTGCGCGACGAAGGACTTTCCATCGTCGGATTCGACCTCGCCGGCGAAGAAGCCGGCTACCCCGCGCTTCATCACAAAGAAGCCTTTGATTTTGCCCACCGTAATTTTATGCGCAAAACCGTCCACGCCGGCGAGGCCTACGGCCCGGAATCCATCTTCCAGGCCATTACCGAATGCCACGCTAACCGGATCGGCCATGGCACCTACCTCTTCAGCGAAACGGCCATAAAACTAAAATCAATTAAGGATAAGCAAAAATACATCGAACAGCTGTCCGAATATATGGCCAACCAGCGCATCATGATCGAGGTCTGCCCAACCTCCAACCTGCAGACTATTCCCGACATCCAATCATTGGAAGACCACCCACTTCAGCAGATGGTCGATAACGGCCTCTCCGTCAGCATCAGCACCGACAATCGCCTCGTCTCTCACACCACCGTCACGCAGGAACTGCTGCTCTGCCACACGCACCTCGATTTCACCGACAGCCAGTTCCGCGACCTCGTCCTCGCAGGCTTCAAACGCTCCTTTTTCCCGCACCCTTTCGCCGAAAAACGGCAATATGTCATGCGTGCCATCGAGCTCTATGACACCCTGGCCGAAGCGTCACCGAATTAAACCCTGACTCATACCCCGCCATTTCGATGGATTTATATCGAATTTTAAGTTGGAGCCAATCGGTCCGACTTGATAGGTTCCGGCTTTCGTAAATTTCAACCATGAGGAACGTTATCAAATGAGAGCATTCAACTTTTCTGCTGGACCGGCCATTCTGCCGGAAGAAGTACTCAAAGAAGCCGCCGCTGAACTGGTCGATTATCAGGGAACCGGAATGTCCATCATGGAAATGAGCCACCGTGGCAAAGAATACTCCGCCATCCACGACGAGTGCATTGCCAACATCAAGGAACTGCTAAATATTCCGGAAGGCTACAGCGTACTCTTCATGACCGGCGGCGCCTCTACCCAGTTCCCGCTCATCCCGATGAACCTGCTCGGCGAAGGCGAAACCGCCGATTACACCAATTCCGGCGCGTGGGCCATCAAAGCAATCAAAGAAGCCCAGGCACTCGGCAATGTAAACATCGCGGCCGACTGCGGCAAAGAGATCCCCACCCGCGTTCCTTCCATTGAAGAACTTCAGCTGACCGACGGCGCCGCCTACCTGCACATCACCTCCAACGAAACCATCTCCGGCGCACAGTGGAAAGAATTCCCGGAACACGACTGCCTGATTGCCGA
>CAKZQV010000422.1 GCA_937141895.1 uncultured Verrucomicrobiota bacterium | reverse complement strand
TGGAAGAATTTCAGCAGGCATTTGCCAATGACTGGCATACGGAATCTGGCTCCATTTATGTGAAGGTTGGTCGCGAGCGGGCGGTGGAATATCAACTGAAGCGGATCTCAACCCAACTGCGCTAGTCGTCCGTTTTTTTTCTGACGCGATTGGTCGCGAGCGCGCGCCGAACAATAAAAAATCCGGCCGACATTGAAATGACCAGTGCGGCTACCGCGATCATCATATCGGGTGTGATGGTTTTATAATCCAGGATAATGACCTTTCGCGCCACAGCAACGAGGGCAACCAATAACACAATTTCCACATGAATTTCATGGCTGGATAAATAGGCTTTGATGGTCTCAAGCAGTTCGAGCCCGATGATGACCATCAGGATAAAGCCGAAGACTTCCATCATCTCCTGAACATCCAGCAGCATGAATGGGGGTTTGAGCATCTGTTGCCATAGAATGACGCCGACTTCGATGGTGGCGAGGAAGACGGCAATCATCATAAAGCCCATGAGGGTCAGAACAATCAGCCGTTCAAATTTCTCGAGTATTTTCATGTAAAATCCTTTCAATGCCGCATTTTGGGCATGAAAATCCGATCGTTGCAAGGCACTAGTTTTTGAGAGGGCGGTAGCGCACGCGGTGTGGGCTCCATGTGTCGCCTTTGGATTTTTTCATGAAGTCCTTGAAGGATTCATAGTTCCCTTCGTGCCAGATGACCTCATCGCCTTCGAAAGCGAGAATGTGCGTGGCCACGCGGTCGAGGAACCAGCGGTCGTGGCTGATGACCACGGCGCATCCGCCAAAGTTCATCAACCCCTCTTCCAGTGATCGAAGGGTGGCGACGTCGAGGTCGTTGGTCGGTTCGTCGAGCATCAGCAGATTGCCGCCGCCGCGCAACAGCTTGGCCAGGTGCACGCGGTTGCGCTCGCCGCCGGAGAGTACGCCGACTTTTTTCTGCTGTTCTGCCCCTTTAAAATTGAAGCGGGCGCAGTAGGCCCGGGAGTTCATTTCCCGGCCTCCAACGTCGATGGTTTCTTCGTCGCCGGAAATTTCCTCCCAGATGGTTTTATTGGGATCCAGGTCATCGCGCAACTGGTCGACATAGGAAACATCGACACTGTCGCCGAGTTCCAGGATTCCATCCGTAATCTCTTCAGCTCCAATGATCATTTTGAACAAGGTGGTTTTCCCGGCGCCGTTGCCGCCGATGATCCCGACGATGCCGCCGGGCGGAAGGTCAAAGTTTACCTGATCGAACAGCAGGCGGTCGCCGAACGCTTTGGCAACATCGCGCGCAGAAACCACTTTCCGGCCCAGGCGTTTTCCGACCGGAATCTGAATCGAGAGGTTATCTTCGGCGGTATCGAATTCCTGGTTGGCCAGTTCGTCGTAGCGTTTCAGCCGCGCCTTGTTTTTGGTGAGGCGGCTGGAAGCATTCATCCGCACCCATTCCAGTTCCTGTTTTAGCATTTTTTTGCGTGAAGCATTGAGCTTCTGGGTCTGTTCGGCCATCAGCTGTTTCTGCTCCAGCCAGGCTTCATAGTTGCCTTTGTAAGGGAAGGTGCGACCTTGATCCAGTTCAAGGATCCACTCCGTCACATTTGAGAGAAAGTAGCGGTCATGGGTCACGACAATCAGCGTTCCGGTATAGCGTTTAAGATGTTCTTCCAGCCAGCCGACCGATTCAGCATCCAGATGGTTGGTCGGTTCGTCGAGCAACAGGACATTCGGATTCTGCAACAGTAGACGGCAAAGGGCCACGCGCCGCTTTTCACCACCGGACAATACGTCCACCCTTTGCTCCGGTTCTGGAAGCCGGAGCGCATCCATGGCCATTTCCACTTGACGATCCAGCTCCCATAAATTCTGGGCATCGATTTCATCCTGTAGTTTGGCCACTTCGTCATTGAGCTTGTCTGATTCCTCGTCCGAGATATCGCCGCCGAGCAGTTCCCAGATTTCGTCATAACGGTCGAGTTTGGCCTGCTGTTCGGCAACCCCCTCCATCACACATTCCTGCACGGTTTTTCCTGTGCCCAGATCCGGCTCCTGCTCGAGGTAGCCGATGTTGGCTTTTTTGGCGATGATACATTGCCCCATGAATTCATCGTCGAGTCCGGCCATAATTTTCAGCAGGCTGGACTTGCCGGAACCATTGCCGCCGATCACGCCGATACGCGCGCCGAAAAAGAAGGATAAATTCACATCCTCCAGAATGGTTTTTGCACCATGCTGCTTGGTCAGGTTTTCAAGGGTATATACATATTCTCCAGCCATGAATCACTCCTTGCCGTCGTTATTTTGCTTTGCAAGAATTATCAGTCTCTTCGCGGGACATCTTCAAAAAAAATTAAGCGGCGTTTTTACCTGCGGGCACAGAAAAGGGCAAGTCGTGAGACCTGCCCTTTTTGTTAAGCCATCAGTTTTGGGGTAGTTCGTCTGGGAAGGGAGGATCCGGCAACCAGTTACCCTCTTCGTTTAGCCGAAAGACGACCTTCATATCGTTTGCTCTTCCATCCATAAGATACTTCAGTCTGAAAGGTTCTGCGGTCGGATGTATTTTACCCTCAGGAAGCATCATATTGGAAACCTGAATGCCCGGATATTTCTTGTTGAAGGCATGAATGGCTCCGGTCGGGTTGGGGCGAATTTTTAGAATCAGGTCAGCCGTTTCAGGAAAATCGAGCTCAACCACCGCATCATAGAACGGGGTGTTGTGCAGTTCTTCGCCGGCCTCGACCCGCGTTGTAAAACTATCGATTACAGCAGTCGGTGCACGCGGGTCATCCTCAATCTCGACGAGCACACGCGCGGCAAGTGCCGCAATCTGCAGGTCGTCATCATACACGGCGGCCAACAGCGGCAGTTTGGCTCTTTGCTTATAGGCCCGCAGTTTCCGGAAGGCCAGTTTTCTGCGCGTATCCGCTGTTTTAACTAATTTTTCATCCTCAGATCCGGAGGTCGCCATCTGGTCGATCAGCAGGGGAATCACTTCTCTTTCAGGCTTAAATTTATTTGATCGAAGGAAGTCTTCGGTGGCTTTTCCACTTTGGCTCAAAAGGCGGGCCTCGCGTTCATTCAGGTGAAACGCCGGGTTGAGTGCTGTGGCACCCGCCCAGAGATCGATGGACCAGATCGGAGCGCCGGCCCATTTATTCCGCTCCTTCAGCCACTGAGCGGCTTCCGGTTTAATTCCGGTCGTTGCGGCCAATACCTGCTGCGCGAGAGGTTCGCCCATCATTTCAACGGCTGCGAAAGCATGTTCTCTTATGCCATAGTTCGGATGCGACAGAGCGGCAACCAAAGCCGTCCCGCTGCCGGCGATTTCTGCTAGTTTCCTTGCCTCGGCCAGCTGAATGTCCGGGTTCTCCCCAACGGCGAGGTCGGCCAGTGTATACCAGACGAGATCGCTTCCAGCCGTTGGAACTTTTTTGATGCCGTCTAAAATGGCAAGAGCACTTAGACGTTCATAGTTACTCTCGCTTTGCAGGGCTTTGAGTGCCGCCGGTTCCACGGGGGCTCCGATTTTAATCAAGCCAGCGGTGGCTTCGTTGCGGACGGTTGGACTGAGATCGCCCATCACGGCGATCAGCGGTTCCATGGAAGCTTCACCGCCGATCTGACAGATGGAGGTAATGCTTGCGCCGCGCAGTCGCACAGATCCTTGTTGCGAGGTTTTTGCCAATGCCGGGATCGCGCGGGAATTACCGATTTGACCCAGCGAGACGGCTGCAGCCACCGCCACGGTTTCATATGTATCGTCCAGGGCGGTAATGAGCGCATCCACCGATTGCGTTGATTTCAATGTGCCCAGGGTCTTAGCTGCGGCCAGACGGGCTGGGTTGGTTTCGTAGGAGAGCGCCTCGATCATGTAGGGTTCAATGGAAGGCGTGCCGATTTCGGCCAGAGCATCGATAGCGGCGTGAACCACTACCACGTCCGGGTCACCGAGGAGTGCTCCCAATGCATCGACCGCTTCTTCTGCTTTGATTTCACCCAG
>CAKZQV010000421.1 GCA_937141895.1 uncultured Verrucomicrobiota bacterium | reverse complement strand
GGATCAGGAAATCGGTTCCAGCTCCCACGACTGAGCGAAGGAAGCCCGATCCGAGAGCGGTACCTCAACCCGTTCGAAGATTTGATCCGCAACCCAAATCTGCGGAACCAACTGAATATCCAATTCGCACTTTTCAGAAGGAGTACACCTATCGCTTTCATGAGATGAGGATTGTGGCTGGCGCGGCGATTTTTAAGAAGTCGTTCACGATTCCTGATTTTTATCGGACGATAGATTTGGAGCTGCGGGTAGAGAATGAGTTTCTGGAAGGTGGATATGAATACATTAAGCCCTATCTGGAAAACCGGATCGGAAAGCATAAGCTGACGGTTTCGGCTGTCATCCGAACGCAGGGAGATCAAATTGTTTCGACCGAGGCAACGGCTACGGTTGTTGATGAGATTACTCCGGAGCTGATTGGCGGATTCAAATACTGGCAGATTCGCCGAAAGCTGCGGTCTGCGGAGACTGACGAGGATCTCGTGACGGTTGATGATTTATTTGATGATGCCAAAGACTCCGGTCTGAAGCCAACGGATGAAGAATTTGTCGAGGACCTCCTGGCGGTGAAAAAGCCAAAGCATGCGGACACCGTGCGATATCTCTCAAAGCTGGACCTATACGATCTGATGCGCTTGCGCATGATGAAGAAACCCTTCGCCTTTCTATTCCTGGTCTCGGGGGAGAAAGGCTGCTTCCTCATTCTGGAAACACTCAACAGTAAAGAAGCCTCCTACATATGGAGGCTGAATGCACCGGAGTCAGAACTCCGAGCTAACCGGGACTTGCTTCAACGGGAATATACCTGGGTGGAAAAGGAAATCTCGATCATCAGTGCTGAGAACCGAAAGCCTTATCGCAAGGATTCCCATGAAAACTTTGAGTGGATCCGGCATGAATATGAGAAGCCGGATGGATTTGAGCTTTGGAAGCAGCGGTTGCATCAGGTTCTTGATGGGGATGGAGAGTGATGGCCACGAAAAGGCGCAAAATGCACAAAGACAGAGGCGGTATTGAACCACGAAATACACTGAATACACGGAAGGTTTTTACGTAGGACGTTATATGTCTGACTTGAGTCTTAAGATTAACAGTAAATGAAAGGAATACGACTATGAGCAAAATTTGGAAAATCGCAGGTGGGGTTGCGGCCGGGGTGGGGACTGTCGCCTGATTACCGATTAGGAGTGGTTTTTGTCGGCGACATTGGCCCCCGTGTCGTCATCGACTCATGGCTCCCAGACAAACCCCAAGAGCGAGTTATAAGTATGTTGCCTCCTTCGCCCGATGTGACCGCGAAGCCGACTATTGCACTGCCTAGTGCTAATTTTGATAAGAGATAAAATTTAACAGTAAAGGATTCATTATGACAAATAACCAGAAGAGATATGCCGTATATCTGAAAACGGTTTCTGATTTATTAGGAGGTGTTGGGTTAAACTCAGATCGCCCACAAAAGCTTCGTGATCAAATTTGTAATACACAGTTGCTTGTTCCAGTTATTGGTGCCTTTAGTGCAGGAAAGAGCACACTATTGAACTCCTTTTTGGGGCATGAGTGTTTGTCAGTTGACATCTCTCCTGAGACGGCATTGGCTACCGAGTTGCACTATTCTGAGTCGGAGCGAATAGAGGCGGTAGACTCAACAGGGAAAGTCCAGCGTTTTAAGTTGGAGCAGTTTGACGAAGTCAAAGAGCAGGCGTCTTCTTTTCGCTTTGTTCGCGTCTGTTTAAATAATCCTGCATTGAAAACCATTGAGCCACTAGTGTTGGTGGACATGCCAGGGTTTGATTCGCCATTGGACCTGCACAATCTGGCCATTTTTGAATATATCAATCGGGGTGCTCACTACATGGTGCTGACGAGTGTTGAAGATGGGAGCCTGACGCGTTCAATGCTTCGACAGATTGAGGGTGTTTATGATGTAAATAAAGGAATCTCTTTTTTCTTAAGCAAATCAAATCTGCGCTCAGCGACTGAGGTTGAGGAAATTGCTGAAAAGGTCGCGGAGCAGTTGGAGGATCAGTTTGATGAAACGCATGCGGTATTGCCTGTCGGGCTAGATGGTGGTGCCGACTTGGCTCGTGTGGTTTCGGAGATTGATCCTGATCAATTGGTTGAAAAAAGATTTTCCGACCTGATTATGGATCTTTATTTCGAGGAGAAGGGGGCTTTAAACAGTCGCGTTGCGGCACTGAAAAGCTCTGCCGAGGAAAATACGCATGCGGTGCGGGAATTAGAAGATAGTTTGAAGGAGTTGGAGCAGAAGAAGGACGAGCTTCTTGAAGATGCTGAATCGCGATATGGTGATGTTCGAGTGGGTCGTATTGTGGAGCGCGTGGGGCAGGAGTTGAGTAACTCGGTTGAAGAGCTTACTCAAGTTGCTATGCGTCAAGGGGGAACGGCGCTGAATCAAACCGTTTCTGAAATGGTTCGGAATCGATTGCTTAGCGAAGTACGCATTTCTATGGAGGAGTTGGGAAAGGAGATTGTCTCTGATGTGAGCTGCGATTTTGATAAATTGAATGATACGTTGTCGCGTTATAATGGAGATATGGCTCCGTGGTTTGAGCGAGCTACTGAGAGTACAGCGTTAATGCTTGAGAAAGGAGTCGATGCGTTAAATGCCTTGCGTGACAAAGCAGCAGGCAAAACAGATGGAAAAGCCGGAGGGGTTTACAAGGTCGTTGCGACGATACTGGGATTAACGACCAATGTTGTCGCGCCGATTATTGAGATTGTCATAATTTTCTTGCCAGAGTTGTTGGGCGGGCTGTTTCAGCAGATGCAGGAGCAGAAGCAACGAGAATCGATTCGTACTTCCATTTTGGGAGAGGTAATTCCTTCGGTTAAATCGAATTTGCGCAAAGAATTACCTGCGATCTTTACCGAGCAAACGCGTATTTTAATTCAAAGTGTTTGCGAGCAGTTTGAGTCGAAAATTGAAGATCAGCGTGCGGTCATCCAAAGTGCGCAAGATGAGTTGGATGCCAAACAGTCTAATTTAGATCAGCAGATCTCGGCGTATGAAGATGTACTTTCTCAGCTGACTGTTCTTACA
>CAKZQV010000420.1 GCA_937141895.1 uncultured Verrucomicrobiota bacterium | reverse complement strand
AAACCGCGCTTTCCTATCTTGCCGAAAAAGCCGGCCTGATGTCCGATGCTTGGAAAACCGACTGCGAATTTCATGTGTTCGAAGCGATCGTGTTCGGTGAATAGATTGAGTTTCGGAAAAACACGGATCGACGCGGATTGAATTTTATAATTTCCTGAGGCATAATTTTCTTCATATTTTGATTGAGGGAGATTATATGCTGAATTCAGTTATTAAGCTTATCCGTGTGCATTTGTTTTTATGGGTTACCCTGTTGTTGGCTTCCACGGCCTTTGCTCAGATGCCGCACGAATGTGTGCTACTGGTAAACCGAAAATCGCTGGACTCCATGAAGGTGGCCAATCACTATGTCGCCACGCGAAATATTCCGCGGCGGAATGTGATCTATCTTGATGTGCCCGCCAATCTATATACCGGCGCGGCCACCGTCTCGCCCAAGGAATTCACTGGGCTGATCTGGGAGCCGGCCAACAAGGTCATTAAAGAGCGCGGCCTGGAAAATCAGGTGCTTGCGTGGATCTACTCCGTCGACTTTCCCATCCGAGTGGAAACCGATTCCAATGATCGGAAACAAATGTCGGTGTGCGGCATGACGTTTATGCGCAATAAAATACCCGGCCTCAGTCTGGTGGAAGATGGAAAATTTCTCTCGAAGCTTTTTTCAGGACCGAATGAACGCATCAAACTTAACCTGAACTCCCTGTCGCTCGGAATGCAGAAAAAAGGACTCGGCCCCGAGGCCGAAGTGCCGCCGGAAGCTGCTTGGCTGCAACGCGGGCTGGGGGATAAAATGCCACTGCCCAATATGATGCTCGGCTACACCGGCCCCAAGGGCAACGACGTGCAAACCGTTCTCGACTGCATCGGACGCGGCGTTAAATCCGATTTCCGGGGCCTTCGTAGCGGCATCTATTTTGTGCAGAACGACGATGTCCGTTCCAAGTGCCGCGAGTGGCAGTTTTATCCGGCGGTGAATGAACTTAAAAATCGTGGAATTACAGCAACGGTAACCACCAATTTTCCTGCGGGTGCAGAACGTGTGATGGGTATCCTGATGGGGGCTGAAACCGTTGATCCCTCAACGATTGTTTCGTTTGGTGACGGTGCCATGGCCGAACATCTGACCAGCTGGAGCGCAGAATTCCAAAAGCCGCAGACGAAGTGTACCGAATGGATAAAAGCCGGGGCAACGGCCACTGCGGGTGTCGTGGTAGAACCCTATTCAAATCCCAATAAATTTCCTTCGGCCCGCTTCTACACGCACTATACATCAGGCTGCACCATACTCGAAAGTTTCTATCAATCGATCGCCTGTCCACTGCAGACCTTGTTGCTCGGCGATCCGCTGGCCAAACCCTATGCGCCGGTTTTTAAACTGAAAATTCTGGGCACCGATACCCTGAAAAATGATTTCACATTTTTGGCCCATGCTGAGTCAAAAATGCGGGGTGCGACGTTCGAGTATACCTTCTTCTTTGATGAAAACGTGATTCAGGAACAATCCGACAAAAATAAGGTCTACCTTCGCATTCTGCAGCAGTCTGACGGTTATCACGAGTTACGCGTCGTCGCCTCCATCAAAAACATGGTGGAGTTTAACATGAGCGCCATTAAACCGATCATCGTCAACAGGAGCGGAAGAGCTGTTTCGATTAATCCAGCCATCAAACGACTTGCCAAACATGAGCATGGAATCAAACTCGAGATCGAAGGGCCGGAAATGCCGCAGAAAATCCGACTCGTGAGCGGCGAACAGATGCTGGACGAAAAAGTATATGATCCATCCGCTGAACTCGTACTGGATGAAAAAATGCTCGGCGAAGGCCCCAACCGAATACGCGCCATCGGCATCTACGAAGACGGTATGGAAGTCTCCAGTCCGCCGTTGAGCTTCACTATTAATTTCGCAACAGAATAAAACGGAGCCTTCCGTGTGAGCTTATAGAATCAGCGGATAAATATTGTGATTATTTGCCGCGAGAGACTGCAGAGATAACAAAGGCGATGCCCTATAATTTCATTTTATCTACGGTCTTTTGTGGCCATTTTATTTAGTCGTAGAACCCTCAATATTTACTGCCGAAGCATCAGCTGAGATAGCAAACATCGCGGACAATGTACTTGGCTCTTTTCCATATTTTTCTGTGGGCCGACCGATTCAGTGAATGTGCTGGGTACGCCCGGCATGAACATTAACTAAAGGGGTTGAAGTCCCCTGTTCCTGGGCTCTGTCTATCGTGGCATATATTTCGGTTCCATGAATCCGAAGACGTGGTTTCCGATCATTTTGACGCCCTCGAGTTTGGCTGCCCAGGAGGGGTTGGCTTTGGAGGGATTGTAGAAATGGGTATAGCGGTCCCACTTGCGGTTATAGGATAGGAGTTCCCACGCGAGGGCATAGCTTTCGGCCCGCGCGACAATATCGGTTAAATTTAAATCGGCGCCCATCACATAGGCTTGAGGAACTTCGAAAATGTTATTCCAGCTGGAAAACTGTTTTTCATGCAGACAGATCTCGGCCATGGTGCGGCGCAGCATCATGGCCCGGGTGGCGATCACCGAAGCCACGGCCTTTTTGCCTTCATATTCTTCGCCGCGCGCTTCCGCATAAATCGTGTAGCTCACGATTCGCGCCGTTTCTTCGCTCAGGAACTCTTTCGGCGCGACCCTTTTACGTTCGATCGATACAACGGGATTCGTTTCGACGGCTTTGGAAATCAAAGGCAGGCCGGCAAGGGCCAGCGCAGCGGTTCTTCGGTTGTTCATAGATACTCCGGATCTTGTTTAGTGGCCTTGATAGATATAGCAGATTATTTTCCAAAATCAGGAAAAACCAATGCCTAATCCGAGACGCGTCCGCGCAAAGCCGCTCCTGTTTTCGCCTGGGCGAAAAGGCCAAGTTTGTGTTTTCCGATTCGGGGCGGCACTCGTAGAGTAAGGTCAACGGAAACGGAGGCCCTATGCCCGACACTATTGAAGTCACCCTTGATCAAATCAATTTACCGGATTTTGAAGTCATCGACATCCGCGAACCCGATGAAGTGGCGGCCGAACCGCTGCCCTGTGAACATCGGCATATTCCCATGAATGACCTGCTCGGAAATCCAACCGCGATTAAAAAAGATCAGGCGGTTCTACTCGTCTGCGCCGCCGGCGTCCGCACCCACTATACCGCCAACGCCTTCCGCTCTGCCGGATACTCAAAGGTGTATTCACTGGTGGGCGGGAATAAGGTCTTGGGGTAGGGCAGGACCGGCATGCCGCGCGCGGCGGTTCCCTATAAAATGGCGCCTGACTTGACCGGCGTTTTGTGAGTAGGCTCCGTTTTCGGGTTGTGTGAGATTCTCACTTTTCCATATAGAGCTTTGAAACGGCGGGGAGGCACTCAAGGCCTGGCTTAGCAAAAAAGTATCCTTGGTATAATGAGATGTCCAAGCCTCTTAAAAAGCGGAACTCCGCCAAAGTCTCAACCCCTTCTGCAACTATATCTACACCCAGATCAAGACATATGCCACAAATGGCTCTGACGATGGATTGTCGCGCAGCGTGCTGCTCAATATTTCTCAGCAAATACATGTCCAGCTTTAACCAGTCAGGTTGGATGTCAGCAAGTAAATTTAATCGGGCATATCCAACGCCAAAATCATCAAATACAATTTTCATTCCGTATCTTCGCGCTTGATTCAGAACTCGTTGCAGGTCAATTGCACTGTCGACCGCTTCACCTTCCGTTAGTTCTAATACAAGCTGTTTATTATGGATCCCATACTTATTAGCTGCCGCAATTGTATCCTCAATATATTTCCCATCTTCGAACACGATGGATCTAGGTGTGAAGTTGAAATTCAAGCTGCATTTGAGACCAAGGCGAACAGCCAATGCCATAGCGCGTTCACGGCTGGTTTGATCGAATTCCATCAGGCTTTCGCGGGGGATCTGATTGAATACACTCATCGGGGATTCATTATTTCGGCCTCTTAATAAAACCTCATAAGAAATGATCGTGTGAGAGTCGATGTTAATAATTGGCTGAAATGCATGAGAATATTTAACTGTACTGATCAAACTCAGACCCCATTGTATATTTGCGAAGGTGTTAACGGATGTTTTGTTCTTACCGATATAATATATTAGCATAAAATATTCTAATCTCAAGACTGGTGAACGAAAATTTCCTCATGGATTATTGTAACAATTCCGCAGGGCTGTCCCCCATAAAGCCCGACCGTTTTAATGAGAGTTCCGCATGGCAAACAATCCGTAAGGCAAACTCGGAATGAAGAAGTGACACAGCGTAGAACAGATCATCCGTATTCCAAAAGAAGCTGAAGCTTCCAAGGAGTGGAAAATGCCCGGCCCATGATACGGAGGCCCCCGATGCTTGAAGCCACTATAGATGAAATAAATATAGCTGATTTTGAAGTTATCGATCTGCTCGTCTGCGCCGCCGGCATCCGCACCAACTATACCGCCAACGCCTTCCGCTTTGCCGGATATTTAAAGGTGTATTCACTGGTTAGTGGGAATAAGGTATTGGGGGAGAGGGGATGGCAAAGGATGTCCTCAATATCCTGTTCATCCTGTCAAAAAATTATAGCCGCTGAATGGCCATGCTCTTGAAGAGGGTCCATATTCTGGACCCTTCCCTGAGATTCATATCCTGCACGGTGCCCGGGGTGATTTCAGCAAACAGAATTCCGGCGGGCGTTTCCACATGGGCAATCGAACGGTCGGCGGCGTGCACAATTTTCATGACGGTGCCCGGCAGCTGATTCCGCATGGAAATCGTATGGATACGATCTGTGGCCAGCGCAATCTGGTTGGCCGCAATACCGATATTAATTTCCTTGCCGACGGCTAAACCGGCATCGAGTTCCATGCCGAGGATATAGGTTGGATCATCGGGTAGAAGCAGGTGCGTGATCCCGCGGTCAGGTTGATGGTTTTTCACGGTTACAGAGATCAGGTTCGTCAGATCAGCACCCTTCAGTTCTTTCAGAGTTTTCGGGCTTTGGACCAGGCGGTCGAGGGTTCCGTAGCCGGTCACGGCGCCCTTGCGCATCAGCAGTAGCTGATCGGTCAGTTGCAGGATTTCCCCGAGATCATGACTGATGAGAATCGTCGGAATTTTCAGACGGGTATGAATACGCGCGAGGAACGGTAGAATTTGCATTTTTAGCGAAACATCCAGGCCGGTTACCGGTTCATCCATTAAAAGCAGTTTTGGATTCGAGAGCAGGGTGCGCCCGATGGCAATACGCTGCTTTTCGCCACCGGAAAGATCGGTCACTTCACGCTCAATCAAATGTTTAATATTCAGCAGTTCGACAATGTCGTCAAAACCGAACGGACGATCCTTCAGCCGTTCCTTTAAACATTCACCGGCGCGCAGATTCTGCTCTACCGACCAGTGGGGGAAAAGACGTGCATCCTGAAAAACAAGGCCGATACCGCGTTTGTGCGGCGGAACAAAAATATGTCGGTCACGATCAAAAAACACATCCTCACCCAGTGTAATATGCCCACGATCCGGTTTGATCAATCCGGCAATCGCCCGGAAAAGCGTGCTCTTTCCGCAACCCGAAGGGCCGAATACCCCCATCGCCGAATCAAAGCATTTGAATTCAGCGTTCAGCAGGAAATTGCCCTGCTTATATAAAATATCTACATCCAGGTTCATGTTCATCGTGACGAGTGATAAATGAGTCGTGATTAACTACTCACGCCTCACGTTTCAATCGTCACGCTCATCTTTCGTTTGGCTTTACGGGTGAGGAGTTCGGAAATCAGCAGGGACGCAAAACATAAGATGAGCGAGGCAACCACCAGCCGCATCGCCAGCGTTTCTTCGCCGGGAACCTGCAGGGCGGAATAGATCGCAAGCGGTAAGGTTTGGGTAGAGCCTTCCACATTACCGGCAAAGGTAATCGTGGCCCCGAACTCACCGAGGCTGCGGGAAAAGGCGAGCAGGATGCCGCCGAGAATCCCGGGCCACGCGAGCGGCAGGGTGACTTTCATAAAAACGCGGAAGCGATTATAGCCCAGGGTCTGTGCCGCCTCTTCCAGCCGCTGGTCTACCATGGAAACCGCCAGCCGCACGGAGCGAACGGCTAGGGGAAATGCCACAATGGCCGAAGCAAGTACTGCGCCCTGCCAGGTAAACACAAGCCGGATATCAAACACATCGGCCAGCCATTTTCCAAGGACGCCGTTGCGACCAAAAGTGACCAGCAGCAGATAACCGGTCACCACCGGCGGAATGACGAGCGGGGCATGAACCAGACTTTCGAGAATCAGTTTTCCACGAAATTCCTTCCGTGCAAAAAGCCAGCCGATCAAAACCGCCGGAACGGCCGTGACCACAGCAACCCCCAGAGCAACTTTCAGCGAAAGCCACACGGCGCTCCATTCAGCTGGCGATAAGGAACTCATTTGTTCGGAGCAATAAATCCATGCTTCAAGAGAATGGCTTCGGCTGTATCGGTTTTCAGGAATTCAAGAAATGCCAAAGCGGATTCCTTTTCGGAGCACGCTGCAGCCGGATAAATGATCGGGCTGTGCGACGCCGGAGGGAACGTTCCAATGATTGGAACTTTTCCCGAGGCTTTGGCGTCGGACGCATAGACAATGCCGGCCGAAACTTCGCCGCGCTCGACATACATCAGCACCGTACGGACATTGGAGCCCATGACGAGATTGGGCTGAACGGCTTCGAACCAGCCCATGTAGGTGAGCGCTTCCTTGGCATACATGCCGGCCGGTACGCTCTTGAAGTCGCCGACGGCCACGCGCCCGGAAAAGTTTCCATCAAAGGTCAGCGAGCTTCCGGGCGGAGCAATCAGGACCAGGGAATTGGCGGCGAGGTTGAAGCGGCTGCTGTTCTGAATTGCTCCTTTTTCCTCCAGCCAGTCCATCCATTTTTTGTTGGCCGAAATGAACAGGTCGACCGGAGCCCCGGCATCGATCTGCCGCGCGAGGGTTCCGGAGGAGGCAAAGTTGAACAGAATGGATCCGTCCGTATTTTCCTCGTAGACGCCCGCCAGTTCTTTCATGGCATCCGTCAAACTTGCCGCCGCAAAAACGGTCAGCTTGGCATGTGTGTTGAGCGCCATCAGAAAGAGAGACAATACTGTAGTGATTGTTTTCATTATTGTTCTCCTTAGAAGTTCAGTCCGATGCATGCGCCCATGTTGTAACTCTCATTCCATTCGTTGTTTAGGGCGATTTCAGTTCGTTCATGTATCAGGAAGAGGTCGATCGATACCTTCGCCCAAGGAGCACATTTAATGCCACCGCTGATGCGGTTGCGGTAGATATTGTTCGCT
The DNA here is from genome assembly GCA_937141895.1 of uncultured Verrucomicrobiota bacterium. GTDB lineage: Bacteria > Verrucomicrobiota > Kiritimatiellia > Kiritimatiellales > Pontiellaceae > Pontiella. The sequence goes on along the minus strand of CAKZQV010000420.1, from coordinate 2,696 downwards.
TCAAAATTATACATCATTTCGTCGGCGATATAGGGCCTCAGTTTCCAGCTCGTCCAGGCCTTGGAAAGCAGGAGCGTGAACTTCGGGCAAAAGTCAATGACGTCACGTGCGTGATCGAGCGCAACGTAGGTCAGCCGCAACCGGCTGCTGAAATCGATAACGCTGACTGTTGTTTCATTTTTCAGGTCCAGTCTCCACAGCGGTTTTGAAATCCAGTTGGAGGTCGGATTTTTCCGCGCCGTAATATAGCGATAGCCCGGTGCCAAACTCCAGTTTTTGGCAAACTTCCAGCTCAGCCCGAAATCGGTGTAGCGATAGAAATAAAATTTTCCTTCATCCCTATAGCGTACCTGCTCCGTCAGTTTAACAGCGAGGGTTTCTGATAATTTCCCCTTCAGGTTCCCCTCGATCCAAATGGCGTTTTCAGAGGCGTTCCAGGCGTGGGCGGTGATGACGGTGCCGCAGAAAAAGGCGAAGATAATGTGGTGTTTCATTTTCGGTCTCCGGCTGCGACACCTGTATGTCAGGAAGCGTAGACCAATATGTATTTTAAGAAGCCGCCGGTTTGCCGGTAGGCGATGTTTGTTTTGAAAAATCAGTTCATTTTGTGGATCGCTTTCCGCTCCATAAAGCGGTCATCGGAGCGGTGCTTTGATGCAATATTCTCCTCTTTATTTTCCAGCCAGCCGCTGATGGCGTCCGGCCGGTTATCCACATTCCGGAAGAAGGGTTTGATATCAATCAACGGCGAGCCGTCGAGCATATCGGCTCCTTCAAAATAGAGTTTGCTGCCTTCGACCTTTTTGACTTTAACGGTCGAAAGGCCGATTGCGGCAGGGCGTGACGGTGAGCGTGTGGCAAAAACGCCGTGCTCTTTCAGATCCATAAACGGCGTGATGGTCAGCTTGTATTCCTTCTTCATTTTATGGAGATGGAAGAGCAGCATAACGTGCGAAAACCCATCCACATCCATCAGGCCTTCCGCGAATTCTGGAAAGAGCTCAACAATCCCTTCATCGCTGCTGCCGACCGGCTGTACCGGAATGCCGTTCACCGTCGTGTGCGGTGTGCGGATGGTGCCGATCAGATTGAGGGTAACGGTTTTGTTGAGTTCAGTTGTCATGGGATTTACTTTTCTGTCGAAGGTCGAGCGTCAGAGGCCTTGGACTTTGCGACCTTCAACCTGTGACGTTAGAATCGGATCTTTTCCGTTTTCTGAACCTGGACCACGTGACCGTTATGCACGGTCAGCGTGACTTCACCATAGTCCAGATCTTTCACATAGTGCTTCACCGATTTGACCCAGCGGCCATCCTGCGTTCCGCAGTATGAGCCGCTGTTTTGATCGTGTTTACAATCAGGCAATTTCGAGCTCACTCGTATCCTCACCGTCTTCCATGGCATCAAGGATCGAATCGAGTTTCTCTTCGTCCACCTGACCGAACCATTTTCCTTCTGGATAGACCACCATCACGGGGCCTTCGGTGCAGATCTTCAGGCAGCCGCAGCCGGAGACCTGAGCATCCATGCCGCGGTCGAGAATTTCGGTTTCAAGATAAGCGAGCAGATCGCCCGCTTCTTTGGCATTACACGCCCCCTTGGCCTCACCCGCCACGCGGTAGGAGTTACAAATGAAGAAGTGCTGTTCCGGTTTTGCTATTGGCATAATTTTTCCCCTAGTTAGTTAGTTGTGAAATTGGAAACTTGAAATCGAAAACTTGAATTTTTCACATTTCCCATTTCCAGTTTCAGGTTTCTATTTACCCACATCCCCCGCCGTCTCCGGCGCATTTCTCCCCGCATTTTGTAGGACGAACCGCAGCGCGGATTTCCTGGCCGGTATAGATGCGTTCAAGAACTTCATCGATCAGCCCCTCCGTCACGACGACTTTAAGTCCGGCCTGACGGAGAAAGGCCGTTGGTTTGGGTCCCACTCCCGATACGAGGATTGCTCGGCAATCACTCAAATTCTTTGCCATATCGATCCAGCGTTCGGAACCGCCACCGGTGTCCGGTGTTTCGCGCGTTTCCAGGCACTGATAAGAGCCGTCTTTTTCGCCGAAAATGCTCAGCTCCTTGGCTTCGCCCAGATGCTCACTGACCAGCACGCCTTCGCGGGTGGCAACGGCGACGTAGGGCCGTTCTTCATCTGGATTGATCGGTGCGTTGGATGCTTCTTCGAGTTTATTCAGTGTATCTTGTGTAGTGCCTTCTTCCAGCAGGCCGCAGGCATCGGCGCGGCAGCGCTGGCAATGCGTCATCTGCGGCATATAGCTTCCGGCCACGTCGCGCGCTTCATGGATCTGCGCCGGCGTCGGCTCTTCCAGATTTTCAAACATCGTGCCTTCCACCGGACACATTGGAATGATGTTATGCAGGTCAGCACCTTCGGATTTGGCAAAGGCGGCTACGTCGCCGATGTGATGATCATTCACGCCCGGTATCAGGATGGTGTTAATCTTCAGCGTCAGGCCGTGCGCTTTGATGGATTTCATGGCCTGAATCTGACGGCTCAGCAGCAGCTCAGCGGCTTCGAGACCGCGCAACGGTTTTTTATGATCACGCACCCAACTGTAGACGTTCGCGCCGATTTCCGGATCGATAGCATTCATCGTGATCGTGACATGACTGACTTCCAGTTTAGCCAGCTCGGCGATATAGGGGCCGACACCCAGACCGTTGGTGGAAACGCAGAG
>CAKZQV010000419.1 GCA_937141895.1 uncultured Verrucomicrobiota bacterium | reverse complement strand
TCGTATAGACTATCCGAAAGGTATGATGCTGGCGTGTTGTTTATATCGCCTGTAAGGGTCCATTTCGCAGGAGTGTTTAACGTTGCAGATGTGCGCTGTATGGTTGTTCCGGTCTCTTTGAAGGTAAGGCGCGCCTCCGTGCCAGCTTCCGCCCATCTACCATTGTAATTCCAATCGTTTTGCGAACCAGAATTCAGGTCAAAATCCATTTCATCGTAAATCGCTTTGTCGATGGCGCTATCACTGACCATAAAAGCAGGCTCAGCCTCGAGGATCATTTTGTGCCATCGTACTTTTTCCTGACTGTTATATTCAGCAACCCCTGCGGCCATGGCTTTTAGTTTGGCTTCCTCTGCCATGTTTATGAAGGCGGGCACCGCAATGGCGCTCAAGAGTCCGATAATCACAATCGTCGATATGATTTCGACCATCGTGAAGCCCAGCGAACCAGTATGACATCTGTTACTCATCATATTCTTATAAAAGGCTATTTGCGATTTTAGTGAAGTGAACATCAAATCAACATTTGGCCAATCGCAGTTTGCCTAAGCTTCCAGCTACTTTTTGTTCGATTGGGGCACACACACTTGGAGAGCGCTCTGAACGACGTTTTCATAGCCCATAGTTTACTGAAAGGCCTGATTTCTGTCAATATTTGACGTCAGAACTGCCCCAACGGCTCAGCCATTTTCGTAAAAATGAGATTCCATCCAGCTCAACACGCTGGCTATACCTAAATCTCGGCCTTGGGATAAGAGCCGAGCACGGTCATGACGGTGCAGTGTTCCTGCAGTTCTTCAAGAGCGCGTTTTACTTCCGGATCATCGGCATGGCCGTCAATATCTACGAAGAAATAGTATTCCCAGTTTTTGTTCCGGCTGGGACGCGACTCGATTTTGGTCATGTTGATATTGTCGGCCTTAAAGACGGACAGTGCGTCATAGAGTGCGCCGACCTTATGCTTCACGCCAAACATGACGGAGGTTTTATCATTGCCCGTCGCGGCGCTGAAATCCTGACCGATAATCAGGAAGCGGGTGGTATTGCCCTGCATATCCTGAATATTTTCCGCGAGTACATCCACACTGTACATATCGGACGCCATCACACTGGCGATCGCGGCAGCGCCGGGGGTTTCCATCGCCAACTGCACGGCTTTGGTCGTACTTTCAACCGGCGATAGTTTTACCGTCGGCATATTGGCGGTGAGCCAGCTTCGGCACTGGCCGAACACTTCCTGCTTACTGAAAATAAGATTTATCTCATCTTTCGGCTGGTCCGACAGCAAAGTCAGTGAAATCGGAAGATAGGCCTCAGCGCAGATCTTAAGCGTGGTCGTTGCAAACTGATCAAAGGTATGCGTCACCGCACCCTCCGTGGAATTCTCCACCGGAACCACACCGTAATCCGCAGTACGGTTGGCCACCCGGTCAAATACTTCAGCAATGGTGCTGGTCGAAATATAATCCACGCTGACGCCGAACTTATTCCGCGCGGCCTGATGCGTGAAGGTGGCTTCAGGACCCAGATAGGCAATTTTCATCTCGGTTTCGAGTGCCAGCGCAGCCGACATAATCTCGCGGTAAATGGCGTGGGCAGATTCTTCAGGGAGGGGTCCTGCGTTCAACGATTTTATTTTATCAAAAACCGCGCGTTCGCGGGACGGCACATAGATTTCCGCCCCGTGCTGTTTTTTCTCTTCCCCGATTTTAAGCACCACGTTAATGCGCTCGTTGAGGAGCTTCACAATTTCGGAATCGAGCGAGTCGATCTGGTTTCTTAAATCATCAAGATTCATAATACTCCTTGAAATGGGAAACCTGAAACCTGAAACCTGAAAGAGCTTCTCCGATCCAATGTCAGAGGGCTTTTCAAGTTTCCAGATTCAGATTTCAAGTTTCATCCTGTTGGATCTCTTCATCCAGCGCCGCCATCGAAACATCGGTATCCGCGGCCTCCGATTTTTCTTTCAGCTCTTTTTCAATCTCCGGCAGGTCTTCCGTGGTCGCAGCCTTCTTTTTCTCTTCCACCGGCATGGCCCGTTTCAGTTCCTGGGAACCAGGCAGATCGTTGATATCGTTAATACCAAAATGCTCCAGGAATTTCTGGGTGGTACCAAACAGCCAAGGGCGCCCCGGAAGCTCTGAACGTTTAACCACACGCACCAATTGCATATCGATCAGCTTGCGTAGTACCGCATCCACAGAAACGCCGCGCACTTCTTCTATTTCCGAACGAAGACAGGGCTGACGGTAGGCGACAATCGCCAACGTTTCCAGGGCCGGTTTGGAAAGACGCATGGCCTGATTTTTCTCCAGCAGCGCACGTACAAACGGACCGCAGGCCGCATCATTCTGCAGGCGGTAGGCTCCGGCCACATGCGCAACCTCGAGGCCGACCTTGGCTTTGTCCAGATCTTCCGTCAGTTGCTCAATGGCCCCTTCAATCTGCACATCCGTCGCTTTCGCATACTGTTCATACGGCCCGCCGAAACCATTGCCGGTTTCAATCATCGCCTTACGCATGCGCTTAATCGTCAGCGGTTCCTTGGCCGCAAACAGTAGCGCACCGACAATCTGCTTCAATTCTGGAAGTACTTCTACCGTGCTTTCGCTCATGTCACTCTCCGCTAGAGCTCTTCATCTTCGTCGTCTTCATGTTCATTATCATCGATCCCGCCGTCGTCTTCTTCAAGCTCATCATTGAGTTCAAATTCCGGATGCGGCTCTTCCGGCTCCTCCGGTTGCAGAACCGGCTCCGGCTCGGGCTCGCGCGTTTCCACCATGATATCACTGAAATGGTCATCCTGCACACAGGCAATTTTATTCAGCTTAATCAGCTCCAACACCGCAAGGAACGTGCAGACAATCTCCTGCCGCGAGGTCATGCCGCCGAATAGGTCCGACACACACATCCGGCTGACCACCTTCAGGTTTTCCACAATAAAGGTCACCTTCTGGCCGACCGTGTATTCCTCGGCAAAAATCTCCTGAAGATCCTCCTCCTGCACCCGGCCCAGCGCCTCGTTCAGCGCCGAAATCAGATCGAAGATACTCGCATCTTTCAAATCCACATCCGGCGGGGCCCCAAGCTCGACATGCTCGCTTTCCCGACTGAACACATTTTCCATATGCAGCTCGAGATCCTCAAGATGATCGGCCGCATCCTTAAACTTTTTATATTCGACCAGCTGGCGGACCAGATCCCAGCGCGGATCTTCCTCTTCCTCTTCAGCATCATCCTTACGCTCTTCCACCGGAAGCAGCATGCGGCTTTTAATCAGCATCAGCGTGGCCGACATCACGATAAAATCGCCGGCAATATTCAGGTCCAGCACCTTCATCAGCTTCAGATATTCCATATACTGATCGGTAATGTTCCCGATCGGAATATCATAAATATCCACCTCATCCTTTTTGATGAGATACAAAAGCAGGTCAAGCGGCCCCTCGAACACTTCGAGCTGAACCTTGTAGTCGTCTTTAATTAGTTCCATCTGTGAACTCACGTCCGTTCGCATGTGCGATTTTTGATTGGTGATTTTTGATTTAAGGAACTCAAGCGGCATTGGCCTTTTTTAGAAAGGCGGTCGCAGACCCAAAAATCGGCATTCAAAAATCGAAATTCAAAATTTATTCTAATCCCGCGGCCTGACGCGCTTTCTGCAGCGTTGCACGCGCGAGTACCCGCGCTTTTTCCGCACCGGTTTTCAGCACGTCTTCCACATAGTCCATATCCGCCGCCAGCGCCTTCCGCTTCTCACGGATCGGGCCGAAATGTTCGTTAATCTTTTCCAACAGCTCCAGCTTGGCGTGGCCATAGCCCATACCCCCGGCGCGATACCGTTCCGCCAATGCCGCCTGTTCGTCTTCGCTGGCAAACAGTTTATAGAGCGCGAACACATTGCAGGTTTCCGGATCTTTCGGCTCATCCATCTCTTTGCTGTCCGTCAGCACTTTCATCACACGCTTTTTCAACGGTTTGCCTTCCATGAAAATCTCGATCGTATTGTCGTAGGATTTCGACATCTTCTGACCGTCAACGCCCGGCACCACCGCCACGTTTTCACGAATGGACGGTTCCGGCAGCGTGAAGACCTCGCCATAGGTATTATTAAATTTGGTCGCCAGATCGCGGGTCACTTCCAAATGCTGTTTCTGATCCTTACCCACCGGAACCACATTCGACTGCACCGCCAGAATATCGGCCGCCATCAGCACCGGATAGGCAAACAATCCGTGTATCGGCGAAAAACCTTTGGCAATTTTATCTTTATACGAATGACACCGCTCCAGCAGCCCCATCGGGCACACATTCGAAAGCAACCAGGCCAGCTCATGCACTTCCGGCACGTCGCTCTGGCGATACAGCGCCGTGCGCTCCGGATCAATGCCGGCCGCCAGAAAATCGAGCGCCACATCCATCGTCATCTGGCGCAGGGCGTTTCCATCCTGCACAGTCGTCATCGCGTGATAGTTCGCAATAAAAATATACGCGTCGCCCTGCTCCTGCAGTTCAGTCGCCGGCTTCATGGCCCCGAAATAGTTCCCGATATGCAATTTGCCCGAAGGCTTAATACCCGTCAAAATTCTCATTAAAATTGCTCCAAATCGTTCGTTTACAGAATGAATGGAACTTTCTACCGATTCCGTGGCCCCGATACAAATCCCAAAACCCAGTATCACCGCGAAATCAGGTCACATTTTGTATTGTTAAACCAATATATTATGAAAAGACTATCGAGTCAGACGGGGATGATTCATCATCCATTAAGATGAAAAAGGATCCGACATGAAAAAAGCAGCCATCATAATTCTCAGTCTTTCCGCCCTCCTCCTCGGATACAACGTCCGCGGCGAGGAGAAAAAAGCCGAACCTCAACCGCAGACCACCTGCCCCGTTATGAAGGGACAGCCCATCGAAAAAGATCTGTTTATCGATGTAAAAGGCAAACGCGTCTATGTGTGCTGTAAAGGCTGTATTGCACAGGTGCGCGGGAATCCGGACAAATATATCAAGCGTCTGGAAGATCAGGGCGTAGTGTTTAAAAAAAACCCCTGCTTCCAAAAAAGAGACCCAGAAATGATATGAGAAAAATTAAGACGATCCTTCTTATTTTAGCTGCACTGGTTCTCGGGTTCATCATCCGGGGCTTTTTCACCGCCTCATCTCAGACACCCGGTGCCATGGCCGAAACAATGGAACCGGAGGTCTGGACGTGCTCCATGCACCCCCAGATCCAGCTTCCAAAGGCTGGAAAATGCCCCATTTGTTTCATGGACCTGATCCCCCTTGAATCAGGCATGGATTCCGGTGGAGAACGGGAGCTGGTGATCAGCGATCATGCGTCTAAATTAATGGAGCTGGAAACCGCCCCCGTGGAACGGCGATATGTCGAGGCGGATATCCGAATGGTCGGCACGGTGGATTATGATGAAACCCGCCTTTATACCATTTCCGCCTGGGTTCCCGGACGGATCGACCGGCTTTTCGTCGACTATACCGGCATGAAGGTCAACAAGGGGGACCATCTGGCCGAGATTTTCAGTCCGGAACTGCTGAATGCTCAGAAGGAACTGTTCCATGCCCTGAAACAAAATCCTGCCATGCTGAATTCCGTTAAAGAACGCTTTCGGCTTTGGGGATTTGATGAGGAACAGGTCAAAAAAATCGAAGAACACGGCGAACCGAGCGACCATATGACCCTTAACGCCCCCGAAGGCGGTATTGTGATTCACCGGAATGCCAGCGAAGGTATGTATGTTGAAACCGGGGCCATGCTATTCACCATCGCCGATCTTTCCAAAGTCTGGATTTCGCTCGATGCCTATGCGTCTGATCTGGGCATGCTACGGTATGGCAGCCGCGTGGAATTCACCACAGAGGCCTATCCTGGGCAGACTTTTGAGGGCACGATCACCTTCATTGACCCGATGGTTCATCCCAACACGCGCACCGCTGACGTGCGCGTTATCGTGGATAATTCCGATGGCCGTCTCAAACCCGGCATGTTTGTTCGGGCAACGGCACGTCCCCGAATCTCGGCGGGTGGACAGGTCATGAATGCCGACTTCTCCGGCAAATGGATCAGCCCCATGCATCCGGAAATCGTTAAAGACGAACCCGGAACATGCGATGTCTGCGGCATGGCGCTGGTCAAAGCGGAATCCCTCGGTTATGTCGACAGCAACGAAGCCGGCGCTCCCTTGCTGGTTCCTGCGACGGCGGTGCTGAAAACCGGAAAACGCGCGGTCGTTTATGTTGAGGTACCGGATCGTGAAAATCCGACCTATGAAGGTCGCGAAGTGCAACTCGGATTGCGGGCCGGCGATTTTTACATCGTGGAAGCCGGTCTTCAGGAAGGAGATCAGGTGGTGACGCGCGGGGCCTTCAAGCTGGATGCCGAACTGCAGATCCAGGCCAAACCGAGCATGATGTCCATCCCCTCGGAATCAACTGAACAAAACCGGAAACCGAAACCGCAGACGCATTGCCCGGTCATGGGCGGAGAAATCAATAAAGACATCTATGCCGACCACAACGGTCTTCGGGTCTATTTCTGCTGTGCCGGATGCGATGCCGAATTCAAGGCCGACCCCGATACATACATTGAAAAAATGCGCGGCGAAGGCATTGAGCCCGAAAAAGTTTCAAAGCCGCAGACCTTGTGCCCGGTCATGGGCAATCCCATAAATAAAGAGACCTTTGTCGATTACGACGGCAAGCGGATCTACTTCTGCTGCGCCGGTTGCGACCAAACATTTATGGAAGATCCCGATCAATATCTACAGCAGATGGAGGCCGAAGGCATCGAACCCGAACCGGTGGAGCAGGACCATGCTCACTGACGGTCAAACGCCCGAGCAGAAATCGGTTGTTGGCCGGCTCATCCGCTTCTGTCTTGAAAACCCGTTGCTGGTTACGCTCTTCACTGCGGCTCTGATTTTTGCCGGAATCCTCGTTGCTCCGTTTGACTGGAAAATCGGCGACCTGCAACGTTACCCCGTTTCCGTTGATGCCATTCCGGACATCGGGGAAAACCAGCAAATCGTTTTTACCGAATGGATGGGCCGATCGCCGCAGGATGTCGAGGACCAGATCGGCTATCCGCTCACGGTGCAGCTGCTCGGCATTCCCGGGGTTAAAACCGTCCGCAGTTATTCCATGTTCGGCTTTTCCTCGATCTACATCATCTTCAAAGAAAACGTCGATTTCTACTGGTCGCGCACCCGGATTCTGGAAAAACTCAACAGCCTCCCGGCCGGCACCCTGCCCGATGGCGTGCAACCCGCTCTGGGGCCCGATGCCACCGCCCTCGGGCAGGTCTTCTGGTATACTCTCGAAGGGCGTGACCCGGAAGGCAATCCGACCAGCGGATGGGATCTGGAAGAACTCCGCACCATTCAGGATTGGTATGCGCGCTATTGGTTGCTCTCGGCCGAGGGCGTGGCCGAGGTGGCCTCCATCGGCGGTTTTGTCCGCGAATACCAGATTGATGTCGATCCGGATGCCATGCGCGCCTACGGCGTGAGTATCGACGAAATCTACCGCGCGGTCCAGGGGGCCAATATCGATGTAGGCGCCAAGAGCATTGAAGTCAATTCGGTTGAATATTTTATCCGCGGTGTTGGTTTTATCCAATCATTGGAAGACATCGAAAACAGCGTGGTTAAAGTAAATGACGGGAATACGCCGGTGCTGGTCAAACATATCGCCCATGTAACCCTCGGCCCCGCACAGCGGCGCGGCGCACTGGATAAGGGCGGCGCACCGGCCGTCGGCGGTGTGGTGGTTGCGCGCTATGGCGATAATCCACTGGAAGTGATCCAGAACGTCAAACAGCGGATTGAGGAAACGGCTCAAAGCCTGCCGTCTAAAACCCTGAAAGACGGGACCGTCAGTCAGGTGACGATCGTGCCCTTCTACGACCGAACCGGCCTGATTTATGAAACCCTGAATACCCTCAACCAGGCCATCACCCAACAGATTCTGATCACCATCGTCGTCGTCCTGATTATGGTCATGCATCTGCGCAGCGGCCTGGTCATCAGTTCCATGCTTCCACTCACCGTCCTGCTCTGCTTTATCGGCATGAAACTGTTCAATGTGCAGGCCAACATTGTGGCCCTTTCCGGCATCGCCATCGCCATCGGTACGATCGTGGACATGGGCATTGTCATCTGTGAAAACATCATTAAACACCTCGACAAGGCGGAGCCCGATGAATCACGCCTAGAGGTAATTCACCGCGCCGCCTCTGAAGTCGGCGGCGCCGTACTGACCGCTGTGCTCACGACCGTGATCAGTTTTCTGCCCGTCTTCACCATGGTCGGAGCCGAAGGCAAACTCTTCAAACCGCTGGCCTTTACCAAAACAACTGCCCTGATCGCCTCCATCATAATTGCACTGACTATCCTCCCGGTGCTTGCCCATCGCTTTTTCGGCCGTAGCAAAAAGAAAATTGTTTCCAATGATTGGAAACGAATGCTTCCCATCATACTGACCATAGGGCTGGTAACCCTGTGGCTCACTCTGGCTTGGAAACCGTTGGGCATTGAAAAAGGAACGCTGATGAACCTGCTGTTTGTAGGATTAATTATCGGTGTGCTCCTGATCGCTTTTAAAATTTTCCAGCATTTCTATAGCCGCATCCTGGGCTGGTGTCTGGAGCATAAACTGCTGTTTCTCAGCATCCCGCTGATGCTGCTGATTGCCGGCATGGCTTCCTGGAGAACGCTCGGCAAAGAGTTCATGCCGAATCTTGATGAGGGCTCATATCTATGGATGCCCACCACCATGACCCATGCCTCGATCGGCGAGGTGATCGACATCATGGAAAAGCAGGATATCGCGTTCCAGTCCATCCCTGAAATCGAGAGTGCAGTCGGCAAATTGGGCCGGGCCGAAACGCCGCTGGATCCCGCACCGATCTCCATGATTGAAACCGTCATTAATTACAAACCGGAATACCGGATCGATGAAAACGGAAAGAAGGTCAGACAGTGGCGCGATCATATCCGCTCCCCGGATGATATCTGGGACGAGATCGTAAAAGCCGCCAAACTTCCGGGAACCACCTCCGCTCCAAAACTGCAACCGATCGCGGCCCGCATCGTCATGCTTCAGAGCGGTATGCGCGCGCCCATGGGCGTAAAAGTCAAAGGGCCGGATCTGGAGACCATTGAGCGGGTCGGTCTGGAAGTTGAAAAACTATTAAAACAGGTCCCTTCTATCGAACCGGCAACGGTAGTGGCCGACCGCATGGTGGGCAAACCCTATCTTGAAATCGTGCCCGACCGGAAGTCACTCGCCCGCTACGGCATTCCCATCCGGAAATTTCAGGATGTGGTGGAAATTGCCGTCGGCGGCAAAACGGTCACCCACACCGTCGAAGGGCGGGAACGTTTTCCGGTGCGCGTCCGCTATGCCCGCGAACTAAGGGATAACATCGAATCGCTTGAACATATCCTGGTGCCGGGCGTGAATAAGCAGCAGATTCCCATCACCCAGCTGGCCGATATCCGCTACGTGCGCGGCCCGCAAAGCATCAAGAGTGAAGACACCTTTCTGATCGGCTATGTGGTGTTTGATAAGCAGGAGGGCCATGCCGAAGTCAACGTGGTGGAAGAAGCGCAGGCCTATCTAAAGGAACATCTTGATCTCCCCGCCGGCGTCAGTATCCAGTTTGCCGGCTCCTACGAAAATCAGCAACGGGCGGCCCGTACGCTCGCCATGGTCCTGCCCATCGCTCTCTTCTCCATTTTCATGCTGATCTATTTTCAGTTTAAATCCGTCTCCACTACCCTGCTGATTTTTACCGGCGTATTTATCGCCTGGGCTGGCGGTTTTATTCTGATCTGGCTCTACGGCCAGCCCTGGTTCCTGGACTTCCGTCTCTTTGGAACAGAAATGCGAGAGCTGTTTCAGGTACACACCATCAATCTCAGCGTGGCGGTCTGGGTGGGATTTCTAGCCCTTTTCGGCATCGCCACCGACGACGGCGTGGTCATGGGCACCTATCTCACACAGAGTTTCCGGAACCATACCCCTGCCGATAAACACGAAGTTCGGGCCTTGGTCATCAAGGCTGGAAATCGCCGCGTCCGCGCCTGCCTCATGACCACCGCAACCACGATTCTGGCCCTGCTGCCGGTCCTCACCTCTACCGGCCGAGGCTCCGACATCATGGTTCCCATGGCCATTCCGAGTTTTGGCGGCATGCTCATCGAAATCATCACCATGCTCGTCGTCCCGGTTCTTTATTGTGCGATACAGGAAATGCGTTTGAAAAAATTGTAGAGCAGGAACTCCGAGCCTATAGTGTATTGCTATGAATGCTCCGGATACGATTATTGAACTGGTCTTCGGACTGCTGGGCGGGCTTGCCCTGTTTATCTTCGGCATGCGCAACATGAGTACGGGGCTCTCTGCAGCCATGGGCGATGGTATGCGCACCCTGCTCGCTAAAGCCACCCGAAACCGTTTTACGGGACTCGGCCTAGGCACGACCATCGGAGGGCTGGTTCAGAGCAGCGCCTCGATTGTGCTTTTTATCGGTTTTATTAATGCAGGCCTGATGACGCTGTCTCAATCCATTGCCCCGATTCTGGGGGCCAACATCGGCACAACGCTTTCCGTTCAGTTGATTTCCTTTAAACTGAGCGACTATTGCCTGCCCGCCATCTTTGTTGGCCTCATTGTACACATGGCTTCCAGACATCGAAAGTTGAAATTCGGCGGCCAGGCCGTGCTCGGATTCGGTCTACTGTTTCTCGGCATGGTGATTATGAGCGATGCCATTAAACCGCATCGCGAGCTGTTCGAGCCCTGGCTTGCGCACATCAACGGAAATACGCTTGGTGGCCTTCTCGCCGGCACTCTGGTTGCGGCACTCATCACCGGCGTTGTGCAAAGCAGCGGCGCGGTAATCGGCATGGGCTTTGCGATGGTATCCGCCGGAGCAATTACCGACTTCACCGGTATCTTCCCGATCATTATCGGTGCAAACGTCGGCACCTGTGTAACCGGACTGCTTGGCAGCATCGGAACCACGGTGGATGCACGCCGCGCGGCGATGGTGCATCTCCTGTTCAACCTCATCAGCACCACGCTCGCGATTGCCGCATCTCCGTTGTTTTACCAATATATCGGCTACACCGCCGATGACCTGATCCGGCAGGCCGCCAATGCCGACACCATTAAAATGACCATCTCCGCACTGATTATGCTACCGTTGGTTCCAATGCTTGGAAAAATTGTGACTAAGCTCATGCCGTCCAAAACCGAACAACCGGAACCCAGCTTTCTCGACGACAACCTGCTCAACCGTCCGGAACAGGCCATCTATGTCTGTCTG
>CAKZQV010000418.1 GCA_937141895.1 uncultured Verrucomicrobiota bacterium | reverse complement strand
CTGGTCAAACGCGGCGGTTATATTTCCTTCTCCGGTTCTATCACTCGGCCCAATGCCAGAAAAGCTGGCCCGGCCATCCGCGCAGTTCCCGACGACCGAATTCTACTTGAGACGGATGCGCCCGATATTCTGCCTGCCACGGCCGAAGGCCCACATAATGAACCCGCCTACATCCGCCTCGTTCTCGAAAAAGCCGCGGAATTTAAAGGGTGTTCCGAAATGGAACTGGCTGAACGAACCTTCAGAAATGCCGAGCATTTTTTCGGCTGATGTTATGGGGAATCCGTTGGATTACCGTTTATTTGTTGTTTTACCGTATTCAATAAATCTTCTGAAAAAAGTCCGCAACAGATTCGCTTTTGTTTTTTTTCGTCAGTCGTTCCTGTTACATAAAGAAAGTCTCTGGGGAATGGACGGCGACAGAATCCAGTATCCTTGGGTATTGGTGTTGAGAGAGGGATTTCTCTTTCCTTTGAATTGGGGAATGAAAATATCAGTTTCCTAATCCGCTTAATTTGAGGATCTCGCAAACATATGATTTCTTTTTCCCAGCTATTTTTTTCTTCATCGAACCGCTAGCTCGGGCACGACGCGTTAGCGACATTCTCCGGCAAGATGGGGTACGGTAGAGTACAGTCCCTATTGGAGGAGCCCATCTTCCACGGCCTTGTTTAGCTTGGCCTTGATGACATTCCATACCCCATCACTGCCTTGATCTATTCGGCTATTCACCTCAAATACCTTTTCTTTTCGGATGCTATATTTTTTCCAGCTATGACCATCGCCATGAAGGTTCTGGAGTATGGGAGGTATTCGGTCTATGGATTTGGCATATTTTGAATCAGCCGAGTCTCCTGCTTCGAACTCGTGCCATAATTCAAAGTATTCATCCGCCTGTTCTTTCGGGAGAAAACTTAAGAGTCGCTTTATGCCCTTGGATTCCTTCGATTTTTGCTCTTTGGTCTCACTGGCATAAATTATTTTGTCACCTGCATCAATTTCCCCGAGATCGTGAATGAGCAGCATTCGGATGACTCGATCAATGTTGATTTGATCATTCGCATGGTCTTTCAGAAGCAGGGCCAGGAGGCAAACATGCCAACTGTGTTCTGCAGAATTCTCATAACGATCTAAACCTACCGGCATCGTTTTCCGATGGATGTCCTTTAACTGCTCAACCTCAACACTGAACTTCAATATCTGCTCAATTTCATTCATTTTTTTCGTCCGATTGTTAGTCCAAACCGCTGATAACATACAAGTATACCGGAACGCCGCGCGTTACCCAAGTAGGCTTCTGGTTCTTGAATCCCCTCTAACCTCTTTAGGAGGAGAAGTGTTTCTCCTGTGGTTTGCGGGTCTTACGACTCTTTTTCTGAACATGAAAAAAGTGGTCTATTTTTTTGCCCGGTTGACAAAAATTCAGCCATATGAGCTGAGTGGAAATTATTTATCCTTATTCCGTCGCTCTAATAAAAATCGATGGAGTAGCGGGAGCGCAGGCGAATCATTTGATGCCATCGCTGAAAATGAAGTACCCAATCGTCCCGGAAGACAAGAGCCCCGTTGTGTAAAACGTAGACCTAAACCTTTTCAGTTTTTAACCAAGAAACGACATGAAATGAAAGAGATTCCACACCGGAGTACTTATCGTGCAAAACAGGCTTAACTTAGTGCCATTCAGGTCAATCCTCTGGTTCTGTCAGGTTTTATTCCCATGCATTGTCGATATCTTCATCTGGAAGAATTTGGCGACAATGTCTAACGGTCAAAATGGAAACTATCTTTGGCTCGATCCGGTAAATGATTCTGTGATTTGCTATAATCAATTCTCGAATATCTTTTCTTTTAATTTCGGGAACTGAACGACCGCTTTTCGAAAAATCTTTGATTTGCTCAACTCGATCAAATATTGAATGAACCCAACGCTCTGCCGAATTAGGACTATCTTGGGCAATGTAATCTGATATTTCTCCAATACGCTCAATTGCAAGGGGAGACCATTGAATTTTCATCTGGATATTCTCTTCAGAACCATTTCTTTGGCTTTGTTATGAGGAATACCTTTTTCTTCATCAATCATGGATTCTCCCAAGGCAATATCTTCCAAAACCTCCAACCGTTGGGACATGGCTTCAAATTCTGAAACATCAATCAAAACTGCAGCACTTTTGCCATGTTGTGTAATAACCACAGGACGCTTTGAATTCTGAACTTGCTGGATGCAGGCCGCTGTGTGTGCTCTGAATTCAGACATTGGTTTAATATCTTGATCTAGAATCAATCTTTGCATGATTTTACTCCTTGTGTGTACGCAATATCGTACCGCATGGCGTACAGATGTCGATTCCGTATTTTGGATATTATTGAGACAGAACGTTACTCATGACCCGCTTGGGAATCAGACGTTGACTTCAAAACGGGCGTTTTCACGGTAAGGTCAACCCGCTGGTTCGAAAATTTTGTTATGCATGAGCCTTTTGGAAATGCTCTGCAACCAAAACTTTGATCAGGGATTGTCTAGGGACTCCCAAACGTTTTGCTTCTTTGTCGAGGGAGTGAATCATCCAAACAGGAAAATCTACATTAACCCTCTTCTGTTCCTGCTCAGGACGTCTTGCTTTCGAGAGATCCAGATATTTTGTGATATCCTCTCCTGATTCAAATTTCTTATCAAATTCTTTAGCTTTCATAGACTTCAACCTCCTCTGTACGCGATCTGCGCACAGAAATAATTCTGATGTTTTCACCTCGATAAGTGATGACTCCCGACCAATGTTTCTTCTTTAGTTTTCCTATAATTAGAAATCTTGGCTCATCTGATGTTCGGGCAGGTATTTCCAATAAATCTGGATCATCCCATAAAGCTTGGGCTTCGACAAAATCGAGCCCGTGCTTTTCCTTGTTCTTTTTGCTCTTATTTTGGTCGAATTCAAAATTCATGGTATATTTATTATACCTTTCTTCCGGGGATTGCAATATCGAATATTTTGGTTTCTAACGTTAATCCTGACCCGCTTGGGAAATAGACGTTGCCTTCAAAAACGGGCGTTGTCCAAGTAGATGCTATGTAGGGGTTGTCATCCATAATATAATCCATTGGTCAACAAAAACGAAAGGAGCACATCATGAACAACGCACCCGTATATAACGTTAAGAAGTTACTTGTTGCCATGGAGCTGAGCAATACGAAATGGCTACTGGCTTTCCACAACGGCGAGAAGATCCGTCGTAAAAGTATTGATGCCCGAGACCGTAAGCGGTTTGTTGCAGAGTTGGCATTAGCTAAAAGTAAATTGGGGTTGGCTGAAGACGCTGAAGTCCTTTGCTGCTACGAGGCCGGAAGGGACGGATTTTGGATTCATCGTTGGCTGCAAACGCTGGGTATTAATAATCTGATTCTGGATCCGGCGAGTATAGAGGTTTCTCGTCGCAAGCGTCGGGCGAAAACGGATCGGCTAGATGCTGAAAGCTTGGTTCGTCTTCTTTCTCGCTATCATTCCGGAGAGCATCAGGTGTGTTCAGTGATTCGGGTTCCTTCGGTGGAGCAGGAGGATGCTTTACGACTGCATCGGGAGTTGGACTGCTTAAAGAATGAACGCAAGGCACACATTAGGCCTGTTTTTTGTGGGTCTTCCGCTGAATCTGTGGGTAAAAAATGATGATTAACACACCGGACAACT
>CAKZQV010000417.1 GCA_937141895.1 uncultured Verrucomicrobiota bacterium | reverse complement strand
AGCCTAAACTTCATTAGGTGTTTTATTCGCCGAGATCCTTGATTTTGCGCGCACGCCCAATTGATAGAAAACTCCGCCAACCAACAAAACGACGCCTCCGACACCAAGACAACAGACTACCCCGGAAACGGTATGGGCAAAAAACGCCAGAATGAGAATGCCTGCTCCAACGGTCATCGCCAAGATACCGATAATGAGCAGTTGTCGCATATCTTCACTGCCACCGACTTCTTTTTCAAAATCAACCGGCGTATCCATTTTTGTATAAAACGACTGGGTGAGCACCTGCTTTTCCGACCGTTCCAATCGTTGGAACATTGCGGAAAACAGATAAGCCCCCACACAGACCACCACCATCCCGGCCACCTGCATTTGTAGCGGCCAAGGGTCATGAAGTTCAAAATGCTCCACCCCCATCCAGTGGGACACGGCCGTTATCGCCGACGTCATGCCGGTTTTATCGAGGATTGAACAGAACGTGCAGGAATCGATTCCAAAGATCCGGCCATGCTGGGTGACGACACTGAAGAGCATACCGGAAATGACCGAAATCAAAGCGGACCAACGCGGGCAGCGACGAACAAAATAAATCAAAGCACAGGTGATGATGATCGGCATGCCGATCACGGTTCCTCCAAACACGTTCAAATCAAAAAGGTCCATCCCGTCATTTTTTGTAAAGAGCAAGGCTAGGCACATAGCCAGTATCCCGAAGAAGGCATTTAAGAAATGACCGACCACATACAATTCATGATCCGAAGCTTTGGGGCGTATGAAGGGTTTGTAGAGATTTACCGCCACCATGGAAGAATTCTGACTCACCACAATATCCATCGTGGAAACCGTCGCCGCGAACATAATCATCAGAAAAAGGGCTGTAAGCCCATGCGGAAGCAGCGACAGCCCCATCAGTACGTATGCACCCTCGTACGCCTGGTCATAGTCCGGAAGAACGGCTCCAATATCCGGATATAGACAGCGGGCAATCATCGGCGGAACAAACCAGATGATCGGACCCAGAAAAAATAGCGCCGCTGTTAGGAATGAAGCCTTACGCGCATCCTTTCCATCTTTCGCGGATAAAAATTTCGGCGCGCTTTGAATCCCAATAAAGGTGGAAAAAACCTGAATCACATAGGCCGCAATCCAAAATGCATTGTGCTTCGAACTGATGATCCGAAGATGAGCTTCAGGCAGTTGCTCCACAAGCTCACCCGGTCCGCCCACCTTTATGATCGACAACACAAAAAGCGCAACCGCCAGCGTAATCATCACCAGAGACTGCACAAAGTCGGTCGCCATCACACCCCAGGAACCACCAACCGTCACATAGATGACCACCACCATTCCGGTAATAATAATGACGGTTTGCATCTGGATTCCCGTTGCGATGGAGACCACCAACCCCAGACTCATCAACCAGATGCCTCCGCTGAAGAGGGTAATGGGAAGGCGTAGCCAGGTCATTAACTGCTCAGTCCCCCGGCCAAACCGTTCATAAATAATCTCCAACCATGTGGTGACCCGCGTCTGGCGCATTTTGGGCGCCATATAGATCCCCGCCACAAGGAAGGCGGTCGCGTTAGCCCAGAAAAGAAGAATCACCAAAAGGCCGAAACGATAGGCAAAACCTGCAGCCCCGGTAAATGTCCAGCAGCTGAAACTCTGCATAAACATGCTGGCCCCTACCATCCACCAGGCCACCTTGGAACCGCCGATAAAATAATCCTTCATACTGTGGGCCAGACGCTTAAAAACGAACCCGACGCCCAGCAGAAAAATCAAATAGAGCACAATGACGGAATAATCCACCATGTTCAGTTGGAATGTGAATGCCTCAGTCATGAACGTCTCTACTCATCATACAAACAGCTTAAAGAAAAAATGTTCTCTCCTTTATGTGCCTTCCGGGAAGCGGGAAAAACGCCATAGTAAACAACAACACCGCCTAAATCCAACAACATACCCTCTCACTCCATTCGTTGAATTATTTAGCACAGATACCGCTCGTCCTGCTATTGTAAGGCGTGCTTAAAATTTGGGTTATAGGGAGTCTGTATGTAAAAGTTACAATCACGGATGTAGCAAAAAGCTGGGAATTCATGTTTCCACCGTATTCTTGGCGCTGAACCCTTCACCAAAGATATCAGAGGCAACAAAAGCGAAAGTCCGCCAGGCCGCAGCCGAAACGGGCTGCCAGATCAATCCCTATGTGGCCGCACTGATGAGTTCCATCCGGAGTGGAAAAATTCCTAAAAAACCGCCCACCCTGGCTTTTATTACATCGTCCGAAACCACAGACCTTTGGCGGAAAAATTATTATTTCGCCTAATTTTATGCCCGTTGCATCAGTGCCGCCCAAAACCTCGGCATGAGCATCGAGCATTTCTGGCTGGGCGATGAAAAGCTTTCAGTCAAAAGGCTGAATAACATTCTCTATAATCGCGGAATTCAGGGAGGCATTTTCCATGCCGACCGGTACGTTCCGTGAAAAATGAGGTTCTACGTAGAGCTAAAATAGAGCCTGTCCCGTCTTGGGCTTAAGCTTTGTTTATAGCCCTATTCGGGGATA
>CAKZQV010000416.1 GCA_937141895.1 uncultured Verrucomicrobiota bacterium | reverse complement strand
CCGAAGTGATCCCAGGAGACCGATTCCAACATAATGAAAAAGACGTGCGGTTTTTCCGACGGTGGATTTTCCAATGATTGGAAATAGTCATCCATCGAAATTTGTTCCTCCAAAATCAGTTCGCTCAGGAAGTCGGCGGAAGGCGACGCCGTGGGCAACAATTGATCAATAATGGAAAACGTCAGATAGGTCGTGGGCAGTAATCGCTGGCGGATATTCGCGGAATGAAAATCATCCATTTTATAGACGGCCATAAAGCCCCCCGCCCCGGATGAGATAAACAGTCCACAGAGCAGGGAAAAAATCAGCGGGGAATGACTGAAGGAATTATTATGATAACGCCGGGTATAGAGCAGGCTGATTATGATCGATAACGCGGCCACCCAGAGGAGTTCACCCCCCATTCCGCTGATGATTTCCGGCAGGAGCTGCGGACTGTTCGACAACGCCACACGAAAAGCATCCCACGAAATAAAGGATTCGATCTGCTGATACATCAGCTGAGAGGCCGTATACATGCCCATAAAAACAAACGTGGAAAGTGCGCACAGCAGAAAGCGAACTGGCTTTTTCGATTGGGCGGGCAGAAAGGTGAACAGTCGATTGACCCCATGATGCAAGGTGGCCAGCAGCGCCACCAGCGGAAGCTGCAATGCCCAGGCCAGTGGAATCAGGAATGCCCCGTTTTCCAGCCATATGCCCCTCGTCTGCATAGCCAAAAGCGAAATGACGTTGCAAAACGTCACCAGCCCCAGCCAGAGATAAAATGTTTTAATGAATTTATGCATGTGTGGGTGAGCAGATAGTTGATTGGCGCAGAACCTAGAGAATCAGAGCATGGCGTTCAACGGTAAAAGAAACATCTAAATGCGCTAGACGATTGAACTCTTTGCCCGGCTATGTCCTTATTCCGGTCTATGAATGAAGCGTTGAAACAATATGTCGACCGTTATACCCGGCTTGAAGCCGAGGTGAAAAAACTGATTGCCCGAAAAGGCAACTCGATCTGTGCGCAGTGTACCTGCGTCTGCTGCGATGCGGTCATGTGTGTGGAAGCCATCAAAAGTCCGTTCCTGAAAATGATCCATCAACAGGAAGATCTGTACGATGAAAAAGAGGGCTTCCTCACCCCTACCGGCTGCCGGCTTGAAAAAGGGCGTCCCTCCGTCTGCTATGAATATTTCTGCGACGACCATTTTTATTTTCAGCCCGACGAACTGCACGAAAAAGTACTGAAAGTGATCGGCTGTCTCCTGTTTCATGCCACGCGCAATGCCTCCGGCGAAACTGCGCTCGAAGATCTGCCCACAGAAAATGAGCTGGATGCCGCCGACTTCCAGACCCTGGAAAAAAATATGGATGAAAGTTTTCAGGCCTTGGAAATCATTCAGTCGTATTATGAAGATGGTTCGATGAGTGAAGAAAACCGAAAGCGGCTCGAGAACATCCGTATTCCCGAAGAATTCCAATAAACCGTCGATTTTCAATGATTGGCATATTTGGGTGTTTTTATCTTTCTGGTAAATCTTAGAACTCAACACCAGTGCCCTGCCTTTCGGAAACTGTGCGCATTTATTTGCGGCGTTTCTGGAAGTCCTCCGCAATACGTTCGATAAAAGCGGTCAATTCCTCAGGATTTTCAGTATCCACCACAGAATCCATAAAACCCGCCGATTGAGCAATATCCTTAAGTTCTTCGCAGAGCGGAGATATCTGGGCAGGATCAATTTTTCCCGTGAAATGTATGGATATTCCCATGCCTTTAATGAACCAGAATTTTCTGTTTTCCGCCTTAATAAAATCGCGTCTCATTTCTTCGTGGCGAATATTCCTTGCCCTGAAATAATGGCTATGTCCTTATTTCGGGCTTCCTATGAATCAGGCCGAAACCAAAGAATTCCTTGCGAATGTAAAAAAGTCGCTCGATCGTGTACTCCTGCGCGACCGTTCTAACCTGAATTCGCTGATGCGAAAAATACGACAGCGGATCCATGACAATAAGCCGGCGGATCATCTGGTGGACAAACTGAAGGAAGCCCATGTCCAGGCCTTGGACCGCGAGCAAAAACGGTCGCGGGTGAAACTCAAACTGGACTATCCCGAAATTCTTCCCGTTTCCGGAAAAAAGGATGAGATAAAAAAGCTCATCGAAGAAAATCAGGTCGTGATTGTTTGTGGAACCACCGGTTCTGGAAAAACCACACAGTTGCCTAAAATCGTCTACGAAGCCGGCGCAGGTAAAATCGGGCGTATCGGGGTCACCCAGCCCCGGCGCCTGGCCGCAACCGGTATGGCCCGCCGGGTGGCGGAGGAAATGGACGCCGACTACGGCAAGGGCGTTGGCTGTCAGGTGCGCTTCGATGACCAGACCTGCGACGAAACCATCATCAAATTTATGACCGACGGCATCCTGCTGGCAGAAACCCAGCGCGATCGTCACCTGCTTCAATATGATGGTCTAATTATCGACGAAGCCCATGAGCGCAGCCTCAATATTGATTTTATTCTGGGCTACCTGAAAAACCTGCTGAAGATGCGGCCCGACCTTAAAATTGTCATCAGTTCGGCCACGCTCGATGCCGAGAGCTTTTCCAACTTCTTTAATCATGCGCCGGTCATCGAAGTCGAAGGCCGCACCTACCCGGTGGAAGATTTTTTCCTGCCGCCCGGCAAAGACGAAGAACTGTCGAATCATATTCTACGCGCCATGCGCTGGATTTCGGATGTCGATGATCAGGGTGATGTTTTGGTTTTTCTTCCCGGCGAACGCGAAATCCGCGACGCTACTAAAAAGCTGGAGGGTCAGCATTTTAAAAATACGGAAGTGTTGCCCCTCTTCGGGCGACTCTCCATGGGCGAGCAGCAGCGGGTATTTAAAGTCGGTGGACGCCGCCGTATTATTCTGGCGACCAATGTGGCCGAAACATCGATCACCATTCCCGGCATCCACTATGTCATCGATTCCGGTCAGGTTCGACTGAGCCGCTATAATCCGCGCACCCAGGTGCAGGGCCTGCAGATTGAACAGGTTTCCCAGGCCAGTGCTCGGCAGCGACGCGGCCGGTGCGGCCGCGTGACGGACGGGATCTGCATCTATCTCTACGACGAGGAAACGCTGGAAAATTCGGCGCAGTATACGGACCCGGAAATTCGAAGAACATCACTTGCCGGCGTGATCCTTCAGATGGATGTGCTGAACCTCCCGCCGATTGATCAGTTTCCGCTGATAGATCCGCCACAGACCTCGCTGGTAAATGAAGGGTATCGAACGTTGTTTGATATCGGCGCCATTGATGAAGACCGAAAACTTACGCGGCTTGGAAAAGAAATTTCCCGATTCCCGCTCGACCCGCATCTGGCGCGCATGCTGGTGCAGGCCAAAGAAGAAGGCGCCCTGCCCGAGGTACTCATTCTTGTGGCGTTTCTCTCCATCCAGGATGTCCGCGAACGCCCGACCGAAAAAGCGGAAGCGGCCGACCTGGCCCACGCCAAATGGAAAGATCCGAAATCTGATTTTATCACCATCCTGAATCTCTGGAACGATGTCGAAGACGCGCGCCGGGAATCGCATGGTAAACTACGCAAATTCTGCAAAACCAATTTTATCAATTACCGCCGCGTCATGGAATGGCGCAACCTCTGGCACGACCTCCGCGGGTCAGTCAAAGAGTTAAACCACAAAGACACGAAGAACGCCAAGGCTCGTAAAAGTAATACTTCGAGTCCTTCGTGCCTTAGTGGTTCAGACTACGATTTAATTCATCGAAGCCTGTTGGCCGGGCTGCCGGCGAATATTGGATTGAAGGGCGAAGACCGTGAGTTTTCAGCCGCACGAAATCGGAAGTTTTTTATTTTCCCGGGCTCCGGCCTTTTTAAGAAACCACCGGAATGGATCATGACGTTTTCGCTGGTGGAAACCACCAAACTGTATGCCCGCATCGTTGCTGAAATTGAACCGGGGTGGCTCGCGGATCTTGCACCGCATCTCTGTAAAGAAGTGTACAAACAACCGGAGTGGAATCCGGACAAAGGATTTGTCTATGCCAAGGAATCGGTCCTATCCGGCGGGCTGACGCTGACGCACGGGAAACCGGTGCACTTCGGGCCGATTCATCCGGAAAAAGCGCGCGAAATTTTCATTAAAGAAGGTATCGTTCCGGCCAACCTGCAAACCCGAGGCGGATGGCTGAAGCTGCATCAGAAAATGCTGGATGATATCCAATCATTGGAAGAAAAAATCCGGCGTCCCGGTGCCCTGCTCGATACCGATGGAATAGTACTTCATTTCGATCAGGTTCTGCCGGACGACGTCTATTCCGTCCAAACCCTGGAACAGTGGATTCGCAAAACCAAAGCCCGGATTGCGATGAAGCCGCAGGATGCAATGTTCCCGCAGACCTCGCCGATCCGAATGGAAGACTATCCCGAATACCTGACGTTTCATCATACCGATTTCCATCTGATCTACACCTTCGAACCGGGCGATGAATTAGATGGAATTTCCTTGGTCTGCCCGACCGATAAATTGGCCTTTCTGCCGGACTGGGGGCCGGACTGGCTGGTGCCGGGTTGGCTCGAAGAAAAAGTCAACCGACTCCTGAGAAATCTGCCGAAAAACCTGCGTACCACTATTGCGCCCATAGACCAAACCGCAGCGGCCTTTGTGGCGGCTTGCAGGCAAGATGCCTGCAATACGAACGTACCGCCAGCTTCCTGCCAGCTCACCGAGCAACCTTTGTTGACCGCCCTGTCGGTCTGGCTCGGACAGGAATTCAAACTGCCGGTCGATGCATCTGATTTTGATGAAAAATCA
>CAKZQV010000415.1 GCA_937141895.1 uncultured Verrucomicrobiota bacterium | reverse complement strand
ATGTCTGGAAATACCGCCAGTCCCAGATGACCTATGTCCATTACAAAGACAACGGTGATCTCGTCTATGATTCTGAACTGCTGAACAACCACTACGCAGCCGGCGTTGGCCAATATGGCGCGGACTGGCCCGTCATTCAGGCCGAGTGGTTTATGGGTATGTCCGAAGGGCCGGAAAAACGAGAACACCCGGTTAAAGGATTTGAAATCCAGAATATTCAGAACGGGAACAGCCTGCGTTTTCCAAACATCCACAACTGCCCCGAGAATCCGGTGGTGAACATCAGCTACTCAAGCACTGAAAAGGGCACCGTAACGATCAAAGAAAACGATGCCTCCGGCGCTGTGGTTGGCTCCGCAGATTTCGATTCAACCGGATCATGGGAAACCTACGCCACCGTCGCCGTTCCGCTGAAAGCCGGCGAAGCCAAAGCAACCCGCTCCCTGTTCTTTGAGTTTTCAGGAGAAGATGGCAAGGAATTGATTCGCGTCGACAGCTTCACCATCAGCGCGAAATAATACCTCTCGAAATACAGGCCCGTTCATACGCATGAACGGGCCTTTCTTTTTTAAAAGAAGGAACGCATTCCATGAAACTGTACAAAACGTTTACCGCCTCACTGCTCGCCATAATCACCATGGCCTCAGCGCACACCGTCACCCAGGTTTTTTCCAACGATTGGAAATTTGTCAAAAAAGCTACGGAACTGACGGCTCCGGCATCCGGATGGGAAGACGTCACGATTCCGCATTCGTGGAATGTAATCGACGCGCAGAACGGCGGCGGAAAAGATAAACACAGCCGCGACGGCTACTACCGAGGGCCGGCCAGTTATGCAAAAACCTTCGAAGCACCGGAAGCATGGAAAAATAAACGCGTGTTTCTTCGTTTCGAAGCGGTAAGCACCGTCGCAGAAGTCCTTCTGAATGGAGAACGGCTGGGCGGGCACAAAGGAGGATTCGGGGCCTTTGCCTTCGAGATCACCGATGCCGTAAAAATCGGCCAGCCGAACGATCTGCGCGTCATGGCTTCCAATGCCTGGGATGAAATGATTCCCCCGCTTGCCGGCGATTTTCCAATCTTTGGAGGCATCTACCGCCCCGTTTCCATCATCGTAAAAGAAGCGGTCTGCATCAGCCCGTTGCGCAACGGCAGCCACGGTGTATTTCTCCGGCAGCATGATGTCAGTGCTGCCTCCGCAGCACTGCAGGTGACCACCCTGTTGGATAATGGTAAAGACGCCGCGGCCGACACCACACTCACCTATGAACTGATCGATGCGGATGGCACCGTGGTTGCCCAGACCTCCGACAAGCAACAGGTGAAAGCCGGTGCTGAAGCAGCGAGCACGGCCAGCTTGGAACTTGCAAACCCTCATCTATGGAACGGACGTTCCGATCCCTACTTGTACACCGTTCGTGTATCGGTAAGCGAAGGCGGAAAACCGGTCGACCAATTCTCCATGAAACAAGGCTTCCGCTATTACCACGTGGATCCCGAACAAGGATTTTTTCTCAACGGAAAATCCTATCAGCTCTGGGGTGTGAACCGCCATCAGGATCAGGAAGACAAAGGCTGGGCCCTGACCGATGAAGACCACAAACTCGACATGGATATAATCAACGAAATGGGCACCCGTTCCATCCGCCTCGCCCACTATCCGCAAGCCGAAACCATTTTTGAACTCTGCGATGAAATGGGCATCCTCGTCACCGCCGAACTGCCGCTGGTCGACTGCATTACCGATGATCCGGAATTCAGAGAAAATACGATTCAGCAGGTTGAAGAAATCGTCGACCTGCAGGGCAATCATACCTGTGTATTTGCCTACGGGATCTATAACGAAATGTATCAGCGTGAAAGCCCGCCCGCCGAGAAGCTGTTAACAGAGATGCATGAGCTCTTCAAGCAGCTGGATCCCGGCCGCTACACGTACGGAGCCACCAACAAAGGCGGCCGCATGGAACTGAATCGAACCACCGAACTGCTGGCCTTCAACGGCTATCTCGGCTGGTACCGCGGAACGTCCGACGAAATGAAAAACCATGTGGCCTCCTACCTGAAAGCCGGCGAAGGCCGCGGCATTGCCTGC
>CAKZQV010000414.1 GCA_937141895.1 uncultured Verrucomicrobiota bacterium | reverse complement strand
CTATTCCCAGAAGCTCTACGTCCATCACATCGATCAGACCGATGAAGCAATCTGGGCCTCGGAACGAAGCGGTTGGAACCAGCTTTATCTAGTCAACCGAAAAACGGGAACGCTCGAACCGATTACCTCCGGCGAATGGGTGGTCCGGGGAGTTGACCACGTAGATGATGATAAACGGCAGATCTGGTTCCGGATCAGCGGCATTTATCCGGAACAGGATCCCTACTATGTTCACCATGCACGCATCAACTTCGACGGCACTGACCTGACGATCCTCACCGAAGCCAATGGAACCCACGATATCCAATTTTCCCCGAATCGGGATTACTACATCGACACGTGGTCACGCGTCGATCAACCGCCTGTTCATGAGCTTCGCCGCTCATCCGACGGAAAGAAGATCGTCAGCCTCGGAAAAGCCGATCCCTCCAAACTGCTCGCCACACATCCCCATCTACCCGAACCGTTCGCCGCGAAAGGCCGTGACGGCAAGACCGACATCTACGGAGTTATTTACCGGCCAAGCACGTTCGATCCTCATAAAAAATATCCGGTCATTGAATCCATCTATGCCGGTCCACACGGCCAGTTTGTTCCGAAGAGTTTTTCCGCTTTTCGAGGACCGCAAAAAATGGCTGAACTTGGATTCATCGTTGTACAGATCGACGGCATGGGAACCAACTGGCGTTTAAAGAAATTCCACGATGTTTGCTGGAAAAACCTGAAAGATGCCGGATTCCCCGACCGCATCGCCTGGATGCAGGCCGCCGCCAAAAAATACCCGTTCATGGATCTTTCCCGCGTCGGGATCTACGGCGGCTCCGCCGGCGGACAGAATGCCATGCGTGCGGTACTCGACCACGCGGACTTCTACAAAGCGGCCGCCGCCGACTGCGGCTGCCACGAC
This sequence comes from uncultured Verrucomicrobiota bacterium, assembly GCA_937141895.1. Classification (GTDB taxonomy): domain Bacteria; phylum Verrucomicrobiota; class Kiritimatiellia; order Kiritimatiellales; family Pontiellaceae; genus Pontiella. The sequence continues at coordinate 3,177 of CAKZQV010000414.1, read as the reverse complement.
AACCGCATGGACAAGATTTGGTGGAACGAAGCCTGGATGGGATGGCCCGTCGATGAATGCTATGAAAAAAGTTCAAACGTCGCGGATGCCCACAAGCTGAACGGCAAGCTGCTCTTGACCGTCGGCATGATGGACCGCAACGTGGATCCCTCCTCCACCATGCAGGTGGTCGAAGCGCTGATTGCTGCAGATAAGGATTTTGAATTCATCCCCTTCCCCTCCCGCGGCCACGGCGCAGGCGGCAGCGCCTACGGCCAGCGCCGCAGAGCCGAATTCTTTATCAAGCACCTGCGCCCCGCCCCAGAACAATAATCAGAGATTGAGCCTGATATCATACAAAACCCCGGTTCCTTCATTTCCATGGCTGGATCTAGGATAACGGAAGCAGAAGTGTTCTACTTATCCAATCTATACAGGCGCAACTGAGATTTTGGAGGAACCTTTTCGCGCGGCTTGTCGCCATTGCGATCGAGCGTCTCCCATCGGAGCACCCAGGTTTTTCCATCATACGTGGCAGACTCACTGTTCATTTGGAGTCCCGGATAGTCCATGCGGGGATAGTTCGGCTCGGGCTTCTTTGCGACTTTTTCTATCGGAAGCAGCTCCAGTTTTTCAAACGTTTCCGCGGCCAATCGCCACCGCCCGGACTTATCTCTTGCCTTATACGTCAGGTTTAAACTGCCGTCTGGATTGGGAGCTGCAAACCGAAGAGACACCTCTCTATTTTGCGAGCCGTTTTTGGAAAACTCCCAACGAAAATTCCAATCACTGATCTGTTTTATCTTCCACGTACCATCCTTTAACGGACGGGCCACGAAGGCCTGAGAGTTCCCGTTTTCATCGTACTTATGGTAGGCCGCAACGGGCGCATGGTTCGCATCAAACCCGAGCGTATAGCCCATATTGATCAAGCCCTTGAACGGCGGTAGCGGATCGACCACATCCCCCTGCCCCGGCGTTATTGGAAGCGGGCACGGTTTCCCTGAATGGGTCTCCCAATGCAACAGATCCGGACTGCGTGCATAGGTGAGGGTGTGGTTTGATCCGGCATTCGGTGTATCGCGCCACATCCAGAGCATATGAAATTTTCCGTCGGGCCCTTTTCGCGGACCCGTCCCATAAGCGCTGCATTTTTGCTGACCATCCAGCAACGGGCTGTCGAGCAGCGGTTTCCAGGTTTTATTATCCGGATCATAGCGGTTGTAATATTCATTCCCATTTCCGCTGCCGCCAACGCGATAGCGGAAAATCAGGTTCCCGTCCTGATCTTTCAGAAATTGGGGATAGGTGACGCGCTCCTCGTATTGACCTGTCATGGTATCAATGCGCTTAATGGATGCAATGTCCAACGGTTCGGTTGTCCGGTAGTAGATCAACGGATCGTTATGCATATTCCCCGAGAGATGCAGGCATCCATTCCGATCCAGCGTCATCGTCAAATAGTTATGGCTGTCCCAGCCCGTCACGTTCGACATCCGATTGTGCCTCGGCAGCATCACGCCCTCAGGATGAACGGTGGTCCACGCTGTCTCGCCGATTTTTCGGGATTTCAACGTCAGGCGCCGCTCACCGTCATAATAAGCAATGAAAAGATGGCCCCGATCAGCCAGCATGGAATAGGAAACCGGATGCCCGGACCACACCTCGTCTATCAGTTCCCCTTTCACTGAATCCGTGCCGGCCTGCGCCGTCATAGAAAGAACAAAAATACAGAACAAAAGCCCTGCCGTTAACCACCTGTTGCATTGCGATTCCCTTCCCATAATCGTCACCTTCTATTCCTGTTCGGCCAGGATCTTCTGTTGCTTACCCATTCCCTTGACCACACATTCCGTGGGCAGATAGGTCTTTAACTTTTTTTTCACCGCCGCGTATTCCGGGTTATTGGCCAGGTTGGTGTATTCCTTCAAATCCTCGTGGTGATCATACAACTCTTCAGAGCCGTCTTCATAGTGAATATAGCGAAACCGCTCGGTCTGAACAGCCACGTTATTCCCCTGCCACGTAGTCAACGCAGGATGATTCCAATCCCCGGAAGGATCTTCGAGCAACGGGCGAATACTGCGCCCCTGCCACGCCTCTCTGGGCGGAAGATCGCACAGATCAGCCAGAGTCGGCAGCAGATCAATCAGGCTGACCACGCGCCCGCAAACCTGTTGGGGCTCAATGCCCGGGCCGGCGAAAATCAACGGCACATGCGAGCTCCGTTCCCACAGACTTTCTTTCTGGAAGGTATTTTTCTCGCCGAGATGATAACCATGATCCGACCAGAGGACGATGATCGTATTATCCGCCGCCGGGCTGTTTTCCACGGCATCAATCACCTGCCCGATATAGTGATCGACGAACGTGCAGGAAGCGAGGTAGGCTTGGATCACTTCAGCCCACTGGTTCTTTTTGATGAGCGTATCCGTATGCGGCATTTCGGTTGAAATATTCAGGAACTTCGAGATGTCCGGCACGTCATCCAGGTCATCGGCTTTGAAAGGCGGCAACGTCAGTTTTTCAGGATTTGGGTAATAGTCGAACCAGCGATCCGGAACAATCCACGGCACATGCGGACGCAGAAAGCCGACCATCATCATAAACGGTTTGTCGTAGGTTTTATTCAATCGCTTAACGGCCCACTCTGCGGCCTTATAATCCGACATCTCCTCTTCTTTACCCGGCCAGCGCCCCCAATCCGTGAGCGTTTTTCCGCCGTTATATTTCTGTTTTCCTTTCGGATGCTTGTTCCATGAGCCTCGCCCACCCGACTCATCTACGGATCCCTTGGGCACATGCTTATGGAAAATTTTCCCCACGGCCATGACGTGGTAGCCGTTATCGCGAAAAAACTCAGGCATCGTACTTGTCCCCATTTCTTTGCCGCGCTGTTGCACCTTTTCATCCGACATATGACCATGATATCCATGCGTCGTCGCCAAAGTACTCGTCATGATGCTGGCCCGCGATGGGCCGCAAAGAGGAACCTGACAATGCGCCCGTTTAAATACCACTCCACGTGCAGCTAACCGATCCATGTTCGGTGTAATGGCATCGGGATAACAGCCCATGAACAAGGGCATGTCATTGAGGTCGTCAACGGCAATGAACAACACATTGGGCCGGTCAGCGGTGGTTGCAGCACTCAGCTCCAAGGCTGATGCGAAACCGATAAGCAACACCATTTTATAT
>CAKZQV010000413.1 GCA_937141895.1 uncultured Verrucomicrobiota bacterium | reverse complement strand
CGTCCCCGTCCTGACCGATGTGCACAGCGTAGAGGAAGTAAAAATCGCAGCCCAAGTCGTCGATATCATCCAGCTCCCGGCCTTCATGATCCGTCAAACCGACTTTGTGGTGGCTGCCGGAGAAAGCGGCGCCGTCGTGAATGTAAAAAAAGCCCAATTCGCCGCGCCGTGGGATATGGCCAATGTCGTGAAAAAAATTGAATCAACCGGCAATACAAAAATTCTGCTCACCGAGCGTGGCGCTTCCTTCGGGTACAACACATTAGTGGCCGATATGCGCAGTCTGATTATCATGGGGGAAATGGGATACCCCGTCATTTTTGACGCCACGCATTCGGTTCAATCCCCCGGCGGTCAGGGCGACACCTCCGGCGGCGACGGACGCTTTGCTCCCTATCTCGCCAAAGCCGCAGCTGCGGTCGGTGTGGATGGCATGTTCATTGAAACTCATCCGAATCCGGCAGAAGCACTCTCCGATGGACCCAACATGATCCCGCTCAAGCAGCTGCCTAAACTCTGGACCAAGCTGGACGCGATTGATCAGATCAAGTACACGAGGCATCCTGCCTCGTTAACGTCGCTCGGAATCCCTGCGGAACAACGAGGCTGGAAGCCGCGTTTACACTACAAACTCAACAGTTCCTGCACGTCTTCCCAGGTCAGTTTCTGCATGACCTGTTCGTCGGTCGTGAGGGTGGAATCGATGATGCCCTTTTTATGCTCCTGCATGGCGAGGACTTTTTCTTCGACCGTGCCTTTGGTGATGAGCTTGACCGAATAAACCGTACGTTTCTGACCAATTCGGTGCGCGCGATCGGTGGCCTGGTCTTCGACGGCCGGGTTCCACCACGGATCAAAGTGAATCACCATATCCGCACCGGTCAGGTTCAAACCGGTGCCACCAGCTTTCAGACTCATCAGAAAGACCGGCACAGTGTGATCTTTATTGAACCGACGCACAACATCTTGACGATCTTTCGTACTGCCATCGAGATAACAGAACTTAATGCCGCGCTCTTCCATCTCTTCCCGCAGAATCGCCAGCATGCTGGTGAACTGACTAAAGACCAGCACGCGGTGTTTACTGTCGATGGCTTCATTGAGTAGTTCAAAGAAGAGCTCCATCTTGGCTGACGGATGCTTACTCTTTACACCTTCGAGTTTCAGCAGGTCAATGTGGTTACAGGTCTGGCGCAGACGCAACAACGTCTTGAGAATTTCCATACGGCTCTTATTGAAGCCCTCCTTCTCCACCATTTCACTGATCTTATTTTTCGAATCTTCAAGCAGCTGCTTGTAGACCTTGTGCTGATCGACCGTAAGTTTGCACGGCGCCACGCGGATAATTTTTTCCGGCAGGTCTTTCGCCACATGTTTTTTCAAACGACGCAGGAGGAACGGGTGTAGTTTGCGGCGCAGCTTCATCTGGGCAAAATCGCCATCCGCACCGCCATTGAGAATCGGCAGTTCATAGTGCTCACGAAAATCTTTATGATTCCCAAGATACCCCGGCATCAGATAATCCATGATAGACCACAGATCCGTTACCCCATTTTCAATCGGCGTACCGGTCAGTACCAGCTTGTGGTCGGCCTTCAATTTTTTCGCAGCCAGTGCATTTTGCGTCGCCCGGTTTTTGATATGCTGGGCCTCATCCAGAATCGCAATGGAATAGGTACTTTCCAGATGTTTTTCAATATCCCGCCGCATCAGGGCGTAAGAGGTGATCACTAAATCGACCTTAGGAATTTTTTTCCATTTTCGATGACGGTCGGTGCCATGCAAAATCAGTGATTTGAGGTTGGGTGTAAATTTCGCCGCTTCCTCTTTCCAGTTTTCCACGAGACTGGTTGGGCAGATGATCAGAGCCGGTTTATTTTGATGAGATCCATCCGAACGTCCGAGCTGAATCCAGGCCAGCGTCTGCAGGGTTTTACCCAGCCCCATTTCATCGGCCAGAATGCCGCAGAAACCGCGGCGTTCCAGGAACCGGAGCCAATTGACGCCCTCCTGCTGATACGAACGTAACGTCGCTTTCAGCTTTGGATGCAGTTCAATATCTTCAACGGATTCCTGCGCATTCTGCTGCTTCGCATTTTCCATCCACGATGGCGTGGCTTTGATCTCAATATCATCCAGCGAATTGAGCGAGGCCTCGACATAGCTTCCGTAAATTCCGCTCATGCGGAAAGAGCCCGGTGCATTACCTTTGCCGACCGCACAGTCCTCGAAGACTTCACGCGCCTGCAGAATGGCATCGCCATCAAGCAGAATGGTCCGCCCGTTTCGTTCGATGAAGGAATCGCCCTTCATCAGGGCACGCTGAATATCGCGCTCGGAAATACTGCCGGTTCCTATGTCATATTCATAGCTGACATCAAAATAAGAACTGTCATCCGATTCATCGACGTGAACAATCGGTGTAACGTAATCAGCATTTTCTGCAAACGGTTTAACGCGACCTTCGAGTTCCACCTGCCAGCCGAACCGGCGAACCTGTGGAACGCCGGTGCCTAGGAAGTTGAGCACTTCGCGAGGCCCTACAATATTTTTCAGCGTATCCCCTGCACGCCCGTCAAATCCAAC
>CAKZQV010000412.1 GCA_937141895.1 uncultured Verrucomicrobiota bacterium | reverse complement strand
CCTGCGCCAGGTTACCCAGTCCCGGATCCTCAATACGGACCACAACCACAATCGGTTCGCAAACCGCATGGATGGCCGAAAGGCTTTCGCCGATCGTTCCGGTGTCTGGATCCTGAACTTGAGCATCCACCAACGCAGCGGCAGCACGTTGGCCAATCACCAGCGTTGGTGTATTCAAAGGAAGTGCTTCCGCATCAGCATCGGGCATAGTGCCGACCAGGCCGATCACGCTGGTGCGGACCGTTTCAATGGTGCGGATGCCGTCATCCACTTCCGCGAGTTCGAGACCGTGAATTAAATCACTCATAATTATTTACCTCCTTTAGGTGCGGCTTTTTTCTTCGGCTGCACTTTGGGAACAATCTTCCCTTGGCGAACGAGGTTTCTGGCCTCGTTATCTGACAGGTTGATCGGAGCGCCAATCCCTCGGCGCTTTCCGCCCAACCAGAATTCCTTGATTACTTCATATGTTTTCATTGTGGGTTGGTTCCTCCGTTAAAAACTGGTGCCTGGTGAAACAAGCGGTGTTCCGTTCACGGTTACTGCACCGGCAAGAACAATGGCCGGGGCGGTGATGTTTACTGCGGTGGTTGAAATCAGGTTTACGGCCGGCGCGGAGATTTCTGCAGCAACGGCGGCGGAAGCCTTGAGCGTTCCAGTACTGACCGCGCGCAGCTCTTTTGTTTCGCGGTCGTAGGAAATCGATGTTCCATCTTCGAACACCATGTTGAACTCGCCGATGCTGTCTGCATCGATGCTCCCGATGATGAAGCCCTGGGCGGGATCACCTTCAGCGCAGACCACCAGCACAACCTCGCCGACGTTCATCGGTGCGCGTTGTTTAAGAGCGCCCTGACGGCCGTGCAGCACTGGAAGCCAGTCGGTCAGCAGTTCGCCAGCCTCAATGCGGCACCCCTTGGCCTCATCGATCTCGGCCACCTTGCCGACCAGGAGGGTGTTCGAGAGCTTGCGCTCCAGCTCGCTTAAACGGCGCGCGGCATTCATCAGAGATCCTCCTGCAGCTCGCCGCCAATATAAAGAGTTGATGGTACAGCTGCATCGGAATCAAAAACGCTCTTATCCCCGGTCACGGCCTGGCTCCAGGACACCGCCCAAAGCGCCACCCCTTTTCCGCGAGCCTTGCCGGAATACAAATTCTGCGCGGCGATATTTTCAGGAACGGACACATCGAGCAGCCCAAAGCGATTATTCGGGAGCCATTTTGCCATGATTTCGGCCATATTTTTTCCGGCCGTATCGCGGTCCAGGCCTCTTGCATCCGTGGTGACGATGAAGGCCGTATACAGGCCGTTCAGTCGGACGCGCTCATCTTCCTGCTCTTTGGCGCTTTTAATTCCAAGGAACGATATAAAAATTGAAGGGGCTGTCGCGGACACACTCTCCAGCTCATCAAGATTGAAACGACCGCCATAAGCCTGAACAGAAGATTTACTTCCCCGCTTCAGCTTCGGGAATAGCTCTTCGGTTTTTTCAACCTGTGCTTTTTGGAGTTCGTCAATCGTCATGACCGAGGTTCTATCCCATTTTTAGAGACCTGATTAGGGGGCCGACTGTCACCCGTACAGCAGATTGCTGATAAAATCGTTCACAAACTCTTCAATCTCGTCCCGATTGCCTGGGGAGATTCCCAGGTACGGCCGGGCCGGCACTCCGGATCCGCGGCCGCTCGTTTTGTCGGAGCCGAACTGATGATGCCCGGCATAAATCAAATGACTACCCACCTCGACCGTCTGGCCGGCCACCTGGTGGTTGATTGAATTAAGCAGTGTGTTGTCGCCCTGCAGGAGAGAATGTCCACCATGCCGGGTTTCTGCATACTTTGGAGACCATTCTTCCCACGGCTCACCAGTTGGGCTTTCTTTTTCATCGGCGATACGGGTTTGAGTCTGACTGACCACCAGCGCACCAATGCCCTCCATTAAATCATCAAAGTTCGGCTGGGTGAGCTCCGCAAAAAGACGCTCGATGTCTTCATCGCCATGAACGGTAATCTGGAGACCAATACTCATAATTAAGATTGTGCGACGCCGACCGAGTAAAGAGGTGAGAGAAACCCCGGCCCGCGCCGCACAAAACGATCAAATTTAATCCTCGCCCATAATGCTATTATGGAGCCTCCGGCGAATCGTATGCCGGATAGTCTCCGACGTGTATGGTAATGGTGTCGCCCGCGCCGCTGACCTCGAAGGTATTCGTTGCGGTTGCATCAAAGGAGAATCCCCCCACATCACCTGCCGCAATCGTGCCGCTCTGACCAAGGATGTTAGTCCAGTTGAGCGATGACAGTCCTACGTTATAAATCGGACAATAGAGCGTTGTGGTGTTGGTGCCGAAGTGCTGGATTGGAACCTGCATAATCGCGACGGGAGCCGCGCCCACATGGTTAGTTGCAAATGATGTCAGCGTTAGATCACGTATGGCCGGGTCAGTTGCTCCAAGCCAATTGACACCACCACCCGTACCATCGCCGGTAAACGAGTTCCCAAGCAACACGGCGCCTTCGGTATTATCTCCTGCATCAAGACCATCCACAACGTTTACCGCTGTGTTGTCCTGGAGCACCGTA
>CAKZQV010000411.1 GCA_937141895.1 uncultured Verrucomicrobiota bacterium | reverse complement strand
TGTACGACATGGATCCCTCATAGTCCGCCGTACCATCCTGAACGTCCCAGCTTCCGGAGTACGTTAACGCACTATTTTGATTATCCACGAATCCAGGATCATACAATCCATTTTTAACACCCATGATTTCGGACGGTGTAAGGGCTTCACGATAAAGTACCACATCATCAATAAACCCTTGGAAATGTTCCTGCGGTTTATCATCGGTATCTCCACCAATAAAGAACGGAATCTTAGAGGCTTCGTTATAGCTGATCGTTTGGGCGGGACCCTGCGCGACGCCATCAACATACCACTGACAACTCGTGCCATTTTTCACCATCGCATAATGGTGCCATTCGTTGCTCGGCAGGTCGGCATAATCATAACTCTCGATATTCGCCGTATTGTCGGTGTTTGAAAACGAGGCTTTGGCCCGCATAAACTTAATAAACTCATAGGTTTCCGATCCCGAATTACCATAGCGGCTGCCCACCATAATCGAGCCCGTTTCGGTATCCAGCTGCTTGGCCCACCACGCCCACGTGAAATCATCCGTATCGGCCAAGGCATATTTAAAGGTTGTTGCAATCCGATCATCCGTGCCGTCGAAAGAGACATACGAATCACGCGTCGCATCACTGCCCCACGTTGCACCATTCAGTAATGCACCATTGAATCCATAACCCGATGCATCCGAAGCCGTCGTTCCAGTTCCTTCGTCTAATGGCCAGTGAGCCACTAATCCGGAGGTTGGCTCAACAACTTCTTGGTCCGATTGGAAAAGAAGCATCTGTTCCATATCCGCAGGAGTAGAATTCGTTTTTCCACCATTATTAGCCCCCGTGATCCACCAGTAAACCATACCGGCATCGGAACAGTCATATTTTCCATCTTGGAAAGGAACCACGCCATCTGCTTCAGCATATTTAAGCTGATCCAAAATCCATACCATCGCTGGGTTGCTATGGCCTTCGGCCCAGTCCCAACCGCCATCTATGATATCCACTTTCAAGCCAACATTCTGGTCACCAATCTGATGTTCCGTAACGCCATGAGCAAGAACGTCTGCCCACGTCACGTAGTCACCACTATTATCATTTGCAGGGTGATGAGATACAACGTGAACATATGGAGTCTTGCTAGAATCAGCAGCAGACAGTGCATATTCAATAATATCAGGCTCACCCGCTTCAATAATCCACAGCGGATCCGACGCAGTGGACGCATTAATCGCATTTTTAAGATCGTTCACCGCCGCTGTTTCATTAGATCGGCAGTTATAGTAACCAGCCAGATTATTAAATGGACCAAAATAGGTGTTGATTCCTTCGTCTGAAAGCTCGTGCAATTTAGCCTGACGACGCAGTTCATCTTCCGGAGAAATCACCCTAGATGATCCCTGCTCAGGAATGAGGTCACATGAATGTGAGTGGTGAACCAATCGACCATTCAGTCCAGCACCTTTAAGAAGACCAAAGACGGTAGCCATCGCACCAATATCATCGGGGTCGGGAGAGTTCCCATCATAAACAACCGCCAAACGACCCGCAGGAGGATTCACAATGGTATGAGCAATCGTTAGATCGCGCCAACGACCACGAGCAAATGCAAATCCGTCGCCTTCAGGAACGAGTCCGTTGGAATCTGTTTTAGATTCAACCGCAATCGTTGATGTAGCAGTCATTGCAACATTCGGGAAAGTGTGATTCTGTATTTCATAATCAACCGCGGTCGGATCGTTCCGTGCGGTTCCGATTTCAACACCATCAACCAAGAGGCGATAAGAGCATTCACCATCAAGTTCTTTCAGCGCTTTGATCGTTACATCATAATTTCCAGCAGAACCATCAAACGTACGCTGAGCACGCGCCCATTTACCGCGATAGCTTTCAACTGTGGCATCAATAGCCAGCGCGTCGTTTCCGTTGTCTTTATAATAAGGAACGTCGCCTGAAGTAAGGTCTGAGAAATCATCTCGCGCGCCATAAACAACACGACTACCCACTGAATTATCAATCATACTTGATTCTGGATTGGAGAGATTATTCGCGCTACTGGAATCAACACTAGCTTTGCGGAACATAATGCGGTTGAGTCTGAAATAGCGCGAGCGTCCAGACACCGTTAATGTATAGGTCTCTCCCGCTTTGAAGTCATAAGCAGCAACACGTTTGTTGGAATGACCACCGGGGTCTAGATGTCCACCCGCATCATCAACGCTTGACCAGCGGAATTGATCAACTCGACCACCATAATACTTTGTATCGGCCTGCAATAAGGTCAGCGATGCGTTGTCTCCATGGCTATCCCAAGGAGCGGGTCCCGCATTGTAATCACCCTCAACACGTACGTAACAATCATTTGCCACATCATTACGTCCATCATGCACTTCTTTTGCACAATGAAGATGAAGATAATAGAGACCCGCCTGATTAATCTGAAACTTAAACTGAACCGGCGAATCTGCAGGTCCGTTCTCATACGTATTTCCATTAAACTTTAAATACCCACTGCCCGTATAGCCCGACAAGTCGTTCTTAAATTGCCAATTTCCAAGAGATGAGGCTGTATTTTCCATCTCCATAATAACGAGTCCGCCCGACTCATCATAAACCTCCTCTGCAACAACACGGCCCAAACTAAGCAGTGCGAAAGCGGAGAGGCTTGCCAATATAATTTTTTTATTTCTCATTTCAGCATTCCTTTATAAATACCGTTCACGCGCTTTATTTCGGCCATTCGCCATCAAAAAACGCATTTTGTCAGCAACTTCAATTCGACGTTCTCTGCTCACATCCTTTCCCAAAAAGCTTCACATACCCCTCATCTTTGCCGCTCCAGACCCCCTTCAAAAAACTTTTTCCCGCCGTCTCGAAGACGAGTTGAAAAATCTCATGAAAGCGTTCCATACCCCGAATCACGCAGGCCCTCTGGCGAAGATGAGACTAGATAATCAACCTTTTATTTCTAGTATTTATTACTAGCCCGATCAAGCCTCAATTCCTCTAATTCTCTAAATACAAAAACGTAATACTTTTACCGATTTCCAGAATCCTTGAAAATTTGGGCCAAAAACAGAATCCCGCACGGCAATCCGCCCCGCACAATGCGAAAGAAAATAAATTGAAATTCCTGGAAATCAGTAAGCCCGCTCCAGATTTTGGAACGGGCTTTTTCATTTTTGCGGATATATGAAGAACTTACTTAAGAGACGGTGTACTCATAGTCCAATATATTCTTGTTTCCGCTGAGGGAGGTGGCATTAGAGCGACTGTAGCACTTCCGTAATTTTGGACGGTTCCGCGCGGTTTCGGTAATCCGCATCGAGGAAGGCATACACGATTTTACCATCCGTACCGATGACATAGGTCGCCGCCAACGGGAGCTCGGCGGATTTATTTCCATTATACTCCGAGAGCCCGAACTTTTCTTCGTAAATCGCCGCAACGTCATCGGTGAGTTTAAAGACCACGCCATATTCGCGCGCCACTTGATTATCCAGATCACTCAGCACCTGAAATTCCAACTCATTTTTTTCCGCTGTGCTCATCGAATGATCCGGCACTTCCGGGGTCAGCGCAAAAAGGGTCGCGCCCGCCGCTTTAAAGTTAGGCAGTTCCTTTTGCATCGCATGCAGCGTCAGGTTGCAGTAGGGACACCAGCCGCCGCGGTACCACGTAAGCACCACCGGGCCGTCTTTCAACGCATCGCTCAGTTTCACTTTTTCGCCAGAAGCATGGGGCAGCACAAAATCAGGGGCAACATCGCCGACCTGCTTGGCCGAGGCAGTAATACCACTTTCTTCGACCGCCAGAATCCCCTCGGCATAGATCTTTTTCACATCACTCGGCGCTTTGGTGCTGAACGCATCTTTACGGCTGTTCAACGTGGATTTTAATGAATCGGCCTGACTCATGGATACGACTCCCATCATGGCTGAGGTAAATACTACGGCATACATATTTATCATGAGTTGTCCTTAAGGTTAATGGACCTTTCGACTCAGCACCCAAATAATCGTTCAATTATACCCACTGAAGTTTCAGGCATTCATTGAAAGCCACAAAATCAGCCAGCGCCTTTTCCAATGATTGGAAAAAATCATCGGTCGCTGTAAATCCGGGTTCATAAACCAAATTCAGGATATTCAACGTTTTCGTTTTACGGTCGGCCTTGCAGTCCATACGGGCCACGAACCGTCCGTCCCAGAGGACTGGCAAAACAAAATAGCCCACCTTCCGTTTGGCAGCGGGGACGTAGCATTCCAGCTGATAATCAAAATCGAACAGATCCTTCATGCGTTTCCGTTGAATCAAAAGGTTGTCGAAAGGAGAGAGGATCTTCAGCGCTCGACGATTCAGCGGCTTGTTCAACAACGCGAGCGTATCCGGAAGCGCATAATAGGTTTTGTCAGCCACCGCAATTTCTACCACCTCACCGGATGCCATCATCTCCTTCAACATGGCAGTCACAAGCGGTTT
>CAKZQV010000410.1 GCA_937141895.1 uncultured Verrucomicrobiota bacterium | reverse complement strand
CTCTCTTGTTCGGATTTTTATCCCCGAATAGGGCTATAAACAAAGCTTAAGCCCAGGACGGGACAAGCTCTATCTAATGGAAGCACTACTTGCATTAGCACCGTGCCGTTAAGCATAGCGAGTACACCTGCGTTGCGCAATCCTACGAAACCGCGATATTGACGAGTCTGCCGGGGACGACGATGACTTTTCGGATGGTTTTACCTTCTAACCAGGTTTGGATTTTTTCGGAGGCCATGGCGATGGCTTCGATCTCGTCTTTGGTGGCAGAGGAGGAAACCTTGATCTGGTCGCGGACTTTTCCGTTGACCTGTACGGCGAGCTGAAGCTCGTCGCGTTTGAGGGCTTCTCACCATTTATCTTCGAGAAAATCACCCTTTCCGCCGAAGAACCGCCTAATGACGAAATAATAGGACTGACACTTGTGTTCGTTTTTACGGTCCGCTATCCCCGAGTAATCAAGGGAACATCTAACTAAGGTTTGGATCACGTTGCGTGAAGCAGGCGTTACGCTGCGTTACATCATCCGAAATGGTTTCATAGCAACCGTACCAGCTTTCTCGCAGGTGATTGAAGGCGGAGGGTGCACCCTTGTTTGTTTTCAAAGGGGAGCCACGTTCACGAGGTCTTCCGAGCGGAGCAGGATGCTCCGCCCACGTTCAACGGATCTGTATTCAGCCCGACTGCTAAAATGACCAAATAAAACTGGCGGCACAGGCCATGTAACTGAGGTCGAAGTCGCTTTCTTTGCCATATAGATCGATGGTTTGCGGAAGATATTGATATCGAACGCTGGGCATAAAACTCCAGCTGTCGCTGATGCGAAAGATCAGACCCGCTCCAAGTTCGCCTCCCAAGCCATGCCCGGTATCGGCCACAATATCACCATCGCTGTTTTCTGCCTCGATATGGTTGAAAACGCCACCGGCGGAGATGAGATAACTCAGTTTGGCAGTTCCGATAGGATGTACGAATTGAAAGCCAAACCGGTAGCCGGTTTCCTCGAAGTCCAGTTTGTTTCCAGCGTTCGGATTGTTGTCCGCTGAAAAATGCTGCCAACCCCAGCCCGCGTATATGGCCATATGGTGCTTAAAATTATACGAAGCGGTAGTTTCCAGACCGAACCCGGGGTTCAGTTCGTATTTTCCAAGATCCTGAAGCGGGGCGGCCATATTCCCTCGCATTTCTATGGACCATTTTTTTTCCGGGTTTGCTGATGTGAGGGTGGCTATACTCAGCAGACATAAACTGCCGATCACAAGATTTTTCATAATCGTTCTCCGATTTTATTTTTTGAAGTTTCGGCACCAATATCTTTCGCGAGCACGTGTAACGAGTCCGCGTTGATGCTTTTTATTAATACGGAAATCACTCTAATTGATTGCCTGGTATGAATCTGTTGATATGTTGTTGGAAATTGTTACAAATTGTTAAGCCTATAGTAGAGTCGGCTGTTTTTACGGGGAGTGCGGCGGATCCGCTTTCGAAAACGCGATACGATGAATCCTTCAGCGGACGGATGATATGGATACGAAACAACGAATACTATTAATTGAGGACGATCCCCATCTGGCAAAACTTATTCAGGAGTATCTTCAGCAGTATCAGTATGAGGTTATGCTGGAAGCCAGAGGCGATACTGCGCCCGATCGCATCTTCAGGGAGGTTCCGGATTTAATCATACTCGATTTAATGCTGCCGGGGATGGATGGTTTGCGCATTTGTCAGATTGTTCGTCCGGAATATTGGGGACCCATCCTGATTCTGACTGCGCGGGAGGATGATATCGACCATGTTGCCGGTCTTGAAATCGGGGCGGATGATTATGTTAAAAAGCCGATTGAACCTCGCGTATTGCTGGCTCGAATTCGCGCTTTATTAAGGCGGACTGCGACGGAAGAGAAAAAGGTTGACGCTCTTCATTCCCTTTCAAAGGAGGATCTCATTTTCGGGGGTCTCAAAATCTGCCGAACCTCATATGTTGTCGAGCATGAAGGAAAGGAGGTGGAACTCACCACGTCAGAATATGAATTGCTGTGCCTGTTGGCTGAACATCCGGGAATCGTGCTGGACCGGGACAGAATTTTCCTGGAATTACGAGGCGTTCCGTACGATGGGCTTGACCGTTCGGTCGATATAAATATTCTCCGTTTGCGCAAGAAGCTGGAGGTTGACCCTTCACAGCCTAAGCGCATCAAAACGATCTGGGGGCAGGGGTATCTTTTTGTCGGCGATAACTGGTAACCAATGAAACGATTGTTTCTTAACTATTATTTATTCATTATTCTCCTTGTGGTTCTGGCAAAATTCATTGCGCTTCCGCTCGTTGAATATGCGTCCTCTACTTCTTTCAGAAAACAGTTTGCCCGCTATTATCAGGAACTGACCAAAGGACCCTTTTTTATGGTCTCTCAGTATCTGGAAACATTTCCACAGGCGGAATGGCCGGAGCGCTTACAAGAGCTGCAACCTCAGTTTGGATATCCTTTAAGGCTCGTGAAAATCGGGTCGGCAGAGCTGAATGAAGATCAGGTTCGTCGGCTTGCCGCAGGTGAAATTGTTGTGAGCGAATTATATGATACTTTTTGGCAAACATTGGATGGCTCCGACGATGTGCTGATCATGGGGCCTTTTCCGTCTCCCGGTGTTGGCAATGCGGTGAGTATTTTGGGTTGGCTCATTGTATTGGTTTTGCTGGGGATTGCGGTGCTGTTTTGGGCGATGCCGTTTTGGCGAAAGCTGACCCGGATAAGTAAAACCGCCACAGAATTTGGAGAGGGCCATTTTGATGTTCGGGTAAATGTGCCTCGCCATTCAACGCTCGGACCCCTGGCGAGTACCTTCAACATAATGGCGGATCGAATTGAACAGCTTATTTCAGCGCAGAAGGAACTGATGAACGCGGTTTCTCACGAACTGCGCAGTCCGATTGCCAGATTACGTTTCGGCATAGAATTGCTAGAGACTTCAGACTCAGCTGAAAAAGCGCGGTTTTTGCGCGGGATCAATCGCGATGTTGCTGAGATGGAACAGCTCGTTGCTGAGTTGCTGGATTATTCAAGATTCGACAGTAAGACTTTTGTTCTGACGCGTACAACCCAGCCCGTTTATCCCTGGCTTCGTCAGATTGTAGATGAAATGCGCGATGAGGTTTCTGCTGAGCTTTGCCTTGAATGCGCAGAGGCGAGTCAGATCGCATCGGCTCAATTCGATACGGCTCTTTTACGAAGAGCAATAGGAAATCTTGTGCGGAATGCCGCAAAGTACGGCAATGGAATGGTCCGTGTTTTTTTGGTTCACAAACAGAATGGATGGCGCATTCAGGTTGATGATGACGGGCCTGGTATTCCGCTTGAAAAACGGGAACAAATTTTTGAAGCATTTTCCCGGCTCGACACGAGTAGAAACAAGTCGACCGGCGGGTATGGTCTGGGGTTGGCCATTGTCAAGCAGGTGGTGGATTTGCATCAGGGGGTCGTTTCTGTTGGTGATTCGAATCTGGGTGGCAGCTGTTTTACAATAACAATACCCGGATAAACGGCTTAAATTTTGTGTATTTACGCTTTCGGGCAGGTGCCCTGATCGGAAATGAAAAGCGGGCCCTTATCATTTGTAAGGGGAGACGAGTTTCCGGGTTCTTCTGAAACGGAGCAGGATGCTCCGTCTACGTTCAAAGAATCAACATGCAGTCGCCGTAGCTAAAAAAACGGTACTTTTCCGCGACGGCGGTTTCGTAGGCTTTCATCATGAACTCGCGGTCGGCGAAGGCGGACATCATCATCAATAACGTCGATTTCGGCAGATGGAAGTTGGTGAGGATGGCATCGACGTTTTTGAAGTCGTAGGGCGGGTAGATGAAAATATTGGTGGAGCCTTCGGCACTTCCAAGGCTTGGAAGTGATTCGAGGGTGCGAACAGATGTTGATCCGACGGCAATAATTTTACCGCCGTTTTTCCGAGCATTGGAAATGGTAGCGGCGGCCTCTTCGGAGACAACATAGTGCTTGTGATGCATTTCGTGGTCGGTGATGATTTCGGCGGAGACGGGGCGGAAGGTTCCGAGGCCGACGTGCAGCGTGAGTTCGGCTTTAGAGACGCCCTGCTTTTCCAAGGTTTGGAACAATTCGGGCGTAAAGTGCAGCCCGGCGGTTGGAGCGGCCGCGGCACCGGGTTCGGATGCATAGACCGTTTGGTATCGGTTTTTGTCTTCGGCGATCTGTTCCGGTGTTTGCTCTTTGCGGGCAATGTACGGGGGGAGGGGTGGGACGCCTTCTTCGTCGAGAATTTCCATGAGGGGGCGATCGGACTCGATTTTCAGGACGGCTTCGCCCTGTTCGCCGTCGTAGAGCATGGTGGCGGTGGCTTTGCCGGAGCAGAACGAGATGCAGCTTCGCCGCTCCCTTTGCCTTGCG
>CAKZQV010000409.1 GCA_937141895.1 uncultured Verrucomicrobiota bacterium | reverse complement strand
ATGAAATAATGAAACGGCTCCGACAGAGCGTCGCCCCCGAGTCAACTGACTGGTAAAACCGAAACGTCTTCAAGGCACTCGCAACACAATGGAATAATTGACAGGGCCATTAAACGATAGGCATTCTGCATTGGACAGGAACTATTAGACCTGTCGGTAATCGTCCTGTGAAATAGAAAGCATATACTATGAAAAAACTACTGTTTTATGAAAAACCTGGATGCCGGGGCAACGCCCGCCAGAAAGCGATGCTGGAAGCCAACGGCTACACCCTGGATGTAAAATCCATACTCGATGAGCCGTGGGAGCGGGACATCCTGCGGTCGTTTTTCGGTCAACGGCCGGTGGCGGCGTGGTTCAACGATAAGGCGCCGGCCATTAAACAAGGGGAGGTTGCTCCCGCCGCATTCGATGCCGAAGGTGCATTGGACATCATGCTGCGCGAACCGATCCTGATCCGCCGCCCGCTCATCGAACTGAACGGGAAGCGGGCATGCGGCTTTGACGATGAGGTGCAGGCCATGCTCGATATTGTCGAACGTTCCCAAAGCATGGAAGTCTGCCAGAATATTAAAGAGCGGTGCGATTAGATCGATTGGGATTTAATTTGGGCATCTGAAAAGTAGGGTAAGCGTACCGCTTGACCCACTTTATATTACGTCTCGGCAAGACCTAGGCAAAGGTCATCTATCCCCGAAAAAAACATCTTACATACAGGACAACCCGTTCACGCGCTGTCTATTACGAAATTCCGTTGCCAACCCCCGTCCCTGCAGCCTTCGCATAACAACCCCGTCGGAACGGTGATTTATCCATGGTTAATGGCATCGAAATTGCTTGTTCAAGGGTATGAATGAAATCAAAACGCTATTGGAGTCTGCAGGCGATGACCGGGCACTTGCAGGCGATTTGCTCGAATTGTTTGAAGAGCAGGCCGTTGAGGAGATCGGGATTTTAGCTGATGCAGCACAACGATGTGATGCCAAACAGCTAGCGCGCACGGCGCATAAACTGGTTGGATCTGCAGTGGCCTGTGGGTTTGTTGATTTATCGCAGGAACTGCGTTCACTAGAACTGCATTGCCTGCACAATATTCCCGCTGATATTGTACAACGGATTGAAGTTCTGAACCTGCTTCTGGAAAAGGGCCGTGATGAAATGACCCGGCTGCTAGCGGATTAGAGAGTTTATGAAGAAAGTACTCATAGTTGATGATGATGTTTTTCTCACCGGGCTGTACGAGAAGCTGCTTAGAAATGAGGGCCTTGAGGTTGAGGTGGCTAATTCAGGCATAACCGGTATTGAACGGGTTTCTGACTTCCGACCGGATCTGGTCGTGCTGGATTTACACATGCCCGATCTTCATGGCACTGAAGTTTTACAGGCTATCCGGAAGAATGCAGAGCTGCAGCATATCCGTGTGATTGTTTTTGCAACGGGATATATCAAATCCTTGGTTAACGAAGTGGTGGATCTGGGCGTTCACAAGGTCTTCTCCAAGATGAAGTGCAAGCCCCGGGCCCTTGTAGCGGAAATAAAAGAATCGCTAGAAACAATCAAGGCGGCCCCTGCTGCGCCACAGGTTCAGCAGAGCATATCCGAATTGGAAACCGGGGCCGAGCATATTGGGGATGTGCCGGGAATCGATGAACAATCGACCTGGATCGAACGCCTGCGGAACGACGGGCGGGAGAAGGTACGTCAGGTATGCCTGCTCCATCTGT
>CAKZQV010000408.1 GCA_937141895.1 uncultured Verrucomicrobiota bacterium | reverse complement strand
TGGAGAATCTGTTCCACAAAGTCATCGCTCCAGGAACTGCCGCTGGCCGCTTCGGCCAAAAGACCATCGCGCAACGACGCCCCGCAAATGGTCACTTTGTTCAAATGAAAAGCCTGCGCCAGTTTCACATAGGCGAGCA
The DNA here is from genome assembly GCA_937141895.1 of uncultured Verrucomicrobiota bacterium. Taxonomy (GTDB): domain Bacteria; phylum Verrucomicrobiota; class Kiritimatiellia; order Kiritimatiellales; family Pontiellaceae; genus Pontiella. The sequence continues at coordinate 8,362 of CAKZQV010000408.1, read as the reverse complement.
ACGTCGGACCCAAGGTCTGGGCATCTTCGATAGTCATGTGGTATTTGCGCACCACTTTTTCCACATCCATTGCCAGCATCCGGTCGGCCATTTTTTCAAGCTCGGTCACCTTGATATCGATCACCGATTGCTCGTCCCATTCCGCATCAACAGTCAGAGCCGCAAAACGCGCTTCGCCGCCCATCAGCAAAAGGGAAAGCTTTTTCTCATCGCGCGGCACTGCATCGCGACACTGCCGAACCCCGGCATCGATTTCCATACGGAGCACTTCGCGCTTGCGGGCCTCGGAACCGGCATGGCTGTCCATCGCTTCTCGGAGACGATAGGAGCCCATACGATAAATATGCGCAAATGAAACGCGTCCTTCATCCAGCCCCAGCAGCTCCGTATTGCCCCCGCCCACTTCTGCAACCAGCAGTCTATTTTTCCGAAGTCTGGAATAAGCGGCCATAACCGGCTGAATGGCCAGAAAGGTGAGGCGGTTCACCTCGGTGCCCTCAATCACCTGAACATGAATATCCGTGGCCATATAGACGCGGTCGATAAACTCATCGCGATTGCGAGCTTCGCGCACGGCACTGGTCGCCACCGCAAAAATATCGTTGGCCGGATCAATATGATATTCCCGAAGCACGCTCGAAAAATTGCGCAGCACTTTGGTGGCATCGCTGATGGTGCCCCTTGTAATTCGCCCGCGCGTAAATGTATCGGCGCCAATCGCGACGCTTTGGTTCAGCGAATCCAGGGTTTGGAAACGGCCGTCCTCATACATCTGGGCCACGACCATACGGATGGAGGTGGATCCGATATCGATTACGGCCTTCAATTGGTAAGTGGGTGCGGTTTCAGAAATTGTTTTTGCCATAGGTCGTCCTCATGAGCAAACTACGATAGATTCCACAGGTTCCAAAGGCAATCTGTGTTAGCATATTATTAAGAAAGACGGAAATCACGAAGGCGCAGAACTGCCCAGAAAGGAGATCGCGGCGTATGTCTTTTTGGCTCTTCTGCTGTTCCGATCCCGACATGCGGAATACATTCTCGGTCTACTTTGCGGTAAAATCAAGAGAGCTGATATCTGCACTGCCCCACCAACTCCGGAACCCGACTTCGCCACTGCCGTATCGATCGTCTGAGAACGACAAGGCCTCTTGTCCATCAATGATAATCGTGTGCTGATCGCCAACCACATCAATCGATATTTCGAATTCGGCATTTTTGTCATATCCGTTTCCTAACACTTCTTGCATTCTTACCGATGCAATCGTTCGGTCGGTATGCGCATCTTTAACCAGAAAACGATCGCCAGCACCCGGATCGACCTGGAAGCAATATCCATCCGCTCCCTGTCTGGAATCGGGATTGGGTACAGCCCGGTAAAAGAAACCCCAGCCATTTCCATCATTAAGAGAACCGACCATGGTGGCTTCAAAATCTGAACTCGTCGTTCCCTCTATGAGCAGACCAACCCCTCCTTTGATCGCCAATGAACCATCTTCGCCTACACTGTAATTATTTTCACTGCCGTGAAAATGATTAAAAACAGTTGTTATAAACCCTAAATCTGCTCCCCCTCCCCCGGAACCGGAAGCACCTGTAGCCGACCAACGAGCAGGTGTTTCCAATGTGGCGGGGCTGCGTGTCAGCTCAATTTCTTCCTCTTTAAATGTTAGCGTGGCCGTAATGACGCTTCCCGGATCTCCTGCGGTTTTAACAAAACCCCAATCTGTCGATGTGCCGGAATCCAAATCAAATCCGACGCTAGCCATTTCCTGGTAAATGGCCTGATCCAGTGCCGTGGCATCAGACAATTCCGATTGATTTGCGATTAACATTTTCGTCCACAATAATTTTTCCCGACCATTGTATTCTGCAACGCCTGCATAGGCGGCCTTAATTTTGCTTTCCTTTGACATATCCATAAAACGCGGAAGCAATATAGCTGAAATAATACCTATGATGACCAGAACCGAAATGATTTCGACCATGGTAAACCCTTCGGAATATTTAGTTTTTTGTCTCTTTAATATGGGGAGGTATAAAAAAATATTTCGCACGATTTTGTCCTCATAAAGGCGATTCAAATTTAATCATCGGAAGCATGGATAATTTAATCATCGGAAGCATGGATAATTTGATCCTGTATGCGCTCCAGCACACCGACCAAGTCTGGATCAAAATGCTTACCACTCTCGCTGATAATGTAGTTCATAGCCTCTTGATGACTATTTGCTTCTTTATAACAACGCTCAGAGGTAATGGCATCATAGACGTCGATGATGGCCATAATACGCGCTGCGACCGGAATCTCTGTCCCGCTCAACCCTTGCGGATAACCACTGCCATCCCATCTCTCATGATGGCTGTATGCAATTTCTCCAACATACTGCAGAAATGGGCTGGTCTTTGTTTCTGATGTTGCCACTTTGACAACACCAAAACCCATGGTCGTATGCTTCTTCATGACCTCAAATTCTTCAACAGTCAGTCGCCCGGGCTTCAGCAAAATCCGGTCGGGAATACCCAGCTTGCCTATATCGTGAAACGGAGCCGCTTTGCTCATGAGATCGATAACCGGCTCGGTCAAAACGTTTGAAAACTTAGGCAGTTCACTGGCCGCGGTTGCCATCGTTCGCATCAAAGAACCACAACGTTCAATATGGGATCCGGTGCCATTGTCACGATAGTCGATAACGGCTGATATGCATTCTATCGCCGCGCTTTGCCAATCATACAAATACGCAGATTGCTCCTCGATCAACTGATCAAGTTGCCGTTTCTGATATTCGAGTCTTAAGCAGTTTTTTACCCGCATTCTAAATGTGGGAGGACAGATCGGCTTGGTCACATAATCAAATATACCAAATGAAAACCCTTTAATTTCATCTTCCATGCCGTCCATTGAAGATAGAAAAATGATGGGGATATCCACATACCGAGGATCCTCTTTCAGCAAACGACAGACTTCCAGACCACTCATGCCGGGCATAACAACATCAAGTAGAATCAGATCCGGTCTTTGGGCTCTCTCTAATAACGCAAACAGTTCATCTCCATTTTTGGCCGACAAAAGGTCGTAATCTTCAGCAAGTAGACGGTTCAACGTTTCAAGGCTAGCCTCTTCGTCATCGACCATCCATATCGTGCTTCTCTTCACGGGCATTAATCGTTCCGGTGCATAATGGGGAAAGTCAGCACTCTCTTCTGATGTAGATTGCAACGCCCTCTTGCTTCTAAATTTTTCAGAGCAGTTGCGTCCCTTTGCTTTGGCCGTAAGCATTGCCATGTCGGCATTATAGATAAGCGCTTTGACCGACACGTCTGAAGTATCGTCCGGCATCAGAGCAGCTACCCCGAAACTGGCTGTAATGTGAAACGTTTGATCGTTTTCTTTGAATGCTGATTGATCAACTAATTTACGAAGTTTTTCAGCAACAATAAATGCATCATCCATCGAGGTTTCGCTCAACACAATCGCAAATTCTTCCCCGCCGTACCGGGCGAGGATATCATACTCCCGGATATTTTTTTTAAGGATCTGAGAAAAGTGCCGAAGAATGGAGTCCCCAGTCTGATGACCAAATGAATCATTGAATGCTTTGAAATAGTCAATATCGCACATAATTAATGACAGGGGAAAACTATGACGCTTGAATTTGCTTAGTTCCCGGTTTAAATATTCCTGCAAATACCGGTAATTAAACACCCCCGTCAACCCATCAATATTCACATGCTTAGTGAGCTCTTCGTTTATATGCTTTAAGTTGCATATTTCAGCCCGCAATTCTTCCTTGCTCATGGTGTTCAGGTCATATCGATCTTGTTCAATATTCATAGCCCTGCCACTCCATTATTGATCCATCTGTAACTCAGTCATATTCCAAATTGGAAGGTAAATGGCCATGGCAAAAAAACCGACCGCAACCGCCATGCACACAATAAGGATGGGACCCAATGCACCCGTGAGTTTTTTAACGGCATGATGAACTTCCATTTCAAAATGGCGGGAAGATTCGGTCATCATTTCTTCTAAATTTCCCGATGTTTCGCCAATCGCTATCATACTTTGCATAATCGGCGGAAAATAGCGCGATTCCTTGAGCGATGAGGCTAGGCTTTTGCCGGATTCCACATCGACGCTTAGTTGCCCGATTTCATCCTGAATGGCCGCATTGTTCACACAATTGCTTATAATCTGTAGGGCTTGCACAATCAGAATTCCGCTGGATTGAAGAATGGCTAGCAAAGAACCAAAACGTGCCATGAAGGAGTAGTTCATCAATTTTCCGACGAGCGGAATTTTAAGTATTATTCTTGCGATGACTAAGCGTCCGTTTTCGGTGCGTTTAAACAAAATAAAGGCCGTGGTCAGCAGGACAACAACACCGAGGATGTAGGGCCAGTAGGTCGTAAACATTGAGCTGATGAATACGCAGACTTTCGTGACTGCCGGCAACTCGCCGCCCAATTGATCAAATAGCGGCAAAAAGGCCGGCACTACAAAGCCCATTAAAACAGCAAAGGCCACGACAAGCGCGCAAAGGACAATTATTGGATACTGCAAAGCCCCTTTGATGAGATTTTTAACTTCGTTTTCGTATTCCATCGATTGGCAAAGTTTTTCCATAACCTCATCAATATTTCCGCTGGACTCCCCTGCGGCCAGCATATTGCAATAGATGGGGGGGAAGACTTTGGGATGCTTGGCAAAAGCATCGGCCAATGAAGAGCCGGATTCTACATCTTTAGCAATTGCGGAAACCACACTTCGCAGACCTGGATTTTCAATCTGATCTTTTAGAATATAAAGAATGCGTAATAACGGGACGCCGACCCGGAACATCGTGGCGAACTGTCGGGTGAACAAAACCAACGCATCCAACTTGATTTTTTTTCCACGCACCACATTCGATTTGTTGCTGGATTTTCTTCCAGACCGATCTGAACTTTTTGTGGCCGAAAGTAACACCAGATTCTCATCTTCCAACACGCCGACCAGTGCCGCCCTTGAATCCGCTTCCGCAATACCGGAACGTTTAACGCCATCTAGACTCAGTGCTGTATATTTAAACTTCGGCATTGGGGAGAATCCTTAAAAAAACATTTACATCACTTTGGAATAGGCCTCTTCGATAGTGGTATGACCGTCATAGGCTTTTTTAAATGCAGAATCTTTCAGTAGCCGTATGCTGCCGATTTCAAGCGCTTTATCGCGAATATCCAACGCAGAACCTCCACTAATAATGACCTGTCTGATTTCATCATCCATAAATAAAACTTCGTATATACCGATTCGTCCTCGGTATCCAGTACCCCCGCATTCTGAACAACCGGCCGCCGTCACAAAACGCCCGCCAACAAGCTCTTCAGGTGAAAGTCCCAGGCGCACCATGGCTTCGGTTGGAGGAACGTATGGCTTGCAACAGTGTGTACAGACCCGCCTTAAGAGACGTTGAGAGACCACAATATGCAAAACAGAAGCGAGCATAAAGGGTTCAACGCCCATATCGATTAAACGTCCGATCGTTTCCGTGGACGAATTTGTATGCAAGGTACTTAAGACCTGATGCCCCGTCATTGCGGCCCGCACGGCAATATTCGCGGTTTCTGTATCGCGAATTTCCCCCACCATCACCACATCCGGGTCCTGACGCAAAATAGAGCGGAGTGCTGCAGCAAACGTCATTCCGGCTTTGGGATTCAGTTCGACCTGACGAATCCCCTCCATTCGATATTCCACCGGATCTTCCGTGGTCACAATATTTACATCCGGCTTATTCATCATTTTTAACAGGCTGTAGAGTGTTGTACTTTTTCCGCTGCCGGTCGGACCTGTTGTTAAAAACATGCCCTGAGGTTTTTTCATCATTTCAATCACGCGCGCCTGTTCAGCGGGATCGAAACCCAGCTTTTCGAGATCCAGGTGTTGTGCATTCATATTAAGAATACGCAATACAACATTTTCCCCATTCACTGTTGGCAGGCAGGAAACGCGGAAATGGACCTCTTTATTCTTCAATTTCATGGAAAAACGTCCGTCCTGCGGAACATTGGAGAGCGAGATATCCATTTTACCCATAATTTTAATACGGGAAACGAGAGGCAGAATCATACTTTTCGGGGGGGCCTTAACCTCTTTCAATTTTCCATCAATACGCATTCGAAGCGAAACCGTTTTTTGCTCCGGACTGATATGAATATCGCTGGCGCCCTCCTGAATGCCTTTTGCCAGAATCCAGTTGACCATTCGCACAACAGGCGTTTCCGCCGCGAGGTGTTCCAGATCAGCCTCTTGGGTTGAACTTTCCTCCTCCTCGTTTTCGATCAGCTCATCGGCACCCTCAATAATATCGCCGAATTGTTCACTCAATCCATCGCCATAGATGGCTTCGCAAATAGTTAAAAATTCGGCTTCGGTGCAGATCACAGGCTCAACCGGCCGGCCGATTTCCCGTTCCACCCGTTCCATCTTATGCGAGTCAAGCGGGTCCGTCATGGCACAGAGGAAGGAGAATACATTTTCCTCGATGGGAATAATTTGATAGCGCCGCACCAATTCTTCGGGAAGAAACTCCTTCAACCCATCCGACAGTTTATAATCTTCATTTTTAAAACGAGGAATGCCGAGCTGTATACTCAGCGTCTCTGCAATTTGTGCCTCTGTAACGAATTTATTTCGAATGAGCAGTTTGCCTAAAGGGATATCAACTTTTTTTTGTTCCTGAATACACTGCATCAAATCAGGCTCCTTAAGGTAGCCCGCCTCAATTAGCATATCTCCGAGTCTTTTTTTCTTATTCATTCTGTTGTTTCGCTATCTGTCGATGGAGTCTCGTTGAAATTCGTTACGGTAGAGGCATCCATGAAATCGACATTGGCGAAACCTCCTCCACTCTTCTGACGCTCTGTCAGCGAAAGCTCTGAGTTATAATATACTTTGTCCATCCATGCGGCGATTACCTCGCTGTTGTCCAGCGCTGAATTAGGAACAATGCGCGGAGTCAGAAAAACCATAAGTTCTTCTTCTGATTCCTGTTTTATTTTTGTGGAAAATAACCGCCCGATGAATGGGATTTTTCTTAAATATGGAATGCCGCCATCCTTGTTAAAGTTAGAGTTTTTGGAGAGTCCGGCAATCACAGCCGTCTGTCCATCCAGCACCATCATGCGAGACTCAACATATTTTTTCAGGACCAACGGGTTGCCATCCACCGTTTGGGAAAAGTCCGGCTCATCTTTGGTAATGGCCACATCCATATAGATGGCCAGATCATCCACAATCTGCGGTAGAACATCGAGACTCAGGACCGCTTCTTTATATTCAACGACCGGTCGGCCTTCATCGTCTTCTGTTCTGAAGGGAATATCAGATCCGCTTTTAATCAGGGCTTTCTGATTTTCCATGGTCGTTAGGGACGGGCTGGAAAGGATTTTTAATTTACCATCCTCTTCCAACGCTTTCAAATTCATGCCCACCGCAAAATCACGACCAATAATACCATAGTCAATGGCTCCGGTGGATGAGTCTATCATCCCTTGCATCGTCTCATACGTGGCATCTGAAAGCTGAAAAACCCCCTCATTGCTCATTTGCATCGGAGAAACTTCTGCGACCGCTCGGGTTTCTTCCGGAGCACGCAAGGGGGCATTTCCATGGAACGACCACTTGACACCAAGTTCGTAAGCAAACTGAGAACTTACCTCAACAATCGATGCTTCAATACGGACCTGCCGGGCTTTTTTATCCATGATATTCAATAAAGAAACTAGGCGCTCAATATCGGAGGGCGGAGCCTGCAGGATCAGGCTGTTACTGGGCTGATCTGCAGAAATTGATCCCCGCATTTCACTGTCTTCCTCTCGGGCGGACTGCTCAAGAATCTTGGTTAATGGCTGAACCAGAGCCTCCGCCTTGATGTATTTTATCTTTATGACCTGAACACTTAGCGGCGACATGGCTTCTTCTTGTAGCGTCAGCATCAGCTGATTATTTTTCTGCTTTTGTAACTCGTACCGCAGTTCCATGTCCTCAAGTGTCATGACCGTAATAATTTTCCCATTCACATCGGCAGACAGGTGGTAGACATTTAAAATACTTTGGAGCACCTCATTCCAAGGAGTCGGGTTGTTGAGCCTAAAGCGGAATGGCCCTATGTTTTCAATATCCTCCCCGAAGATAATATTAACATCCGCCATTCGAGCCAGGGCCCGTAATACCGGACCAAGTCGAACGTCCTTATTCACCGTAAACTCATCGATCATCATGGTCGGCAAGCCATTAACCTCCTTGGGCAACGACAGCTCCTCTTTCGGAGTCACCATCGGTGTCGGCAGGCTTTCCTGCGGTTCGCTTTCCGTCTGG
>CAKZQV010000407.1 GCA_937141895.1 uncultured Verrucomicrobiota bacterium | reverse complement strand
AGCTTGTGGGTAGGAAAAGAGCAGGGAAAAGTGTTCCGCATCGATCAATCGAACCAGCAGTGGACCACCTATAAAAATTTGCATTTTCAGTGCGAGGATCATGACGGTGGGGCTTGGTTTATGATGTCCGATAATCGCGCGGTAGTAAAAAGGGATCAGGCGTGGCTCAGTTATTCGGTTGATGATGGCTTAATGGATACGCTGCTTGGACTGTATTGTTCGTCACGCGGACAGATCTGGGCGGTTGGAAGTCATCGGCATCGGGCCGCGACCGCCTATCTGGATAAAGACCGGTGGGTCTTGAAGAGGCATGAAGGATTTTCAGAATGCATGGAAGGAACGGTAGGGTTGGCCGCAGAGAACGGAAAAATGATTTTTGCCTCTCGCAGGCCTAGAAAGAAGAATTTAACTGGCGGACTTTTGCATGTTTCTCCGGCGGGAGAGCGTAATTATACGTATGAGATGGAGAAAATACCTTCAAGTCAACTGCGGCTCATAACCGGCATTGCGCAGGTTGGTCATGATCGGTATTACGCGCTTCCCTCGCTGGTTAAGCGTGATGGAAAAAGTCTAAAAAAAGTCGAACTCCCGCTACAGACTCTGGTTTTTGCGATGACGACCGATCTCGACCATCGTTTGTGGGTCGCGCTGATTAATCATGGAGTTTCTTGTTATAACGGAACCAACTGGACGAATTATACGACAGAAGATGGTTTGGGGGGGAGTCGCATCTCCGCCATTGAACATGCTCCCGACGGCACGCTTTGGGCGGCGATGGCCGATGGAATAAGTCGTTTTGATGGAGAATATTGGCAGTCGCATGTGTTGGGTGAAAAACTGCGGGGGTTTGCAATTAGTGAGGGAAGTTTGAAGGTGGAGCGAACTAATTCCATCTGGATCAATTACGCGAAAAAAGATTGGTATATAAGAGAATTTATGAAAGTTCCTTATGAAGAAAGTCCTCTTTATCCGTTTAAAACCACGCAGTATAAACCTGCCAAGAATGAACCGGAAACGGAGCTGATTACCCATTCAGAAAAAGTGTCCCCTCCTGGAAATATTTACTTCGAGTGGAGTGGGGTGTCGCAATGGGAATCCACGCCAAAACAGGATTTAACCTTCTCGTGTCGTGTGAATGGAGGTCCATGGAGTCCATTTTCCAAAAAGACCAATCATCATTTTCTGTCGCTAGATCCAGGCCGTTATGCGTTGGAGGTGCGCGCTCGTGATCGAGATTTTAATATTGATGCAACTCCGGCCATGTGTTCGTTCGTTGTTTTGGCTCCTATTTGGCAGAAACCCTGGTTTGTCATTCTGGGCGTTTATTTTGTCGGTAGTTTAGTTTTGCTCGCCTATGTATTAATTCGTTCTCGCAGTCAGGCTCAACGTCACGCAATTGAAGTTGAACAGATTAAATTACGATTTTTCACGAGCATCTCTCATGAATTTCGCACGCCTTTAACGGTTCTTTTAGCACCACTAACGACGCTGCTTGAAAGGGAGCATGATCCTAAGCAGAAGGATCTGTTGCGCATGATGATGCTGAACGGAAAAAAACTTCGGCGACTGGTGGATCAGATTTTGGACATCCGGAAGTTAGACTCGGGGCGTATGCCGATTGAGTGGGCGAAAGGCGATATTGTTGCATTCACTAAAGATATTGCTGAAGGATTCGCCTTTTTGGCCGAGCAGGCGCATATCACGATGTCGGTGGATGCGCCCAATGCGGTTCATATGGTTTGGTTTGATTCGGACAAATGGCATAAAATCATCAGTAATTTGATATCAAATGCGATTAAATTCACGCCGGAAAACGGGTTCGTTAAAATACTGATCCGCGTGGACCGCTTGAATCAGCCAAGTACTGATCGAATCGTCGTGACGGTTGAGGATAGTGGAGTGGGTATTCCTGAGAAAGAGCAGATTCATGTGTTTGAGCGATTCTATCGCGCAAAATCAGCGACTAAGGGGTCTGGGATCGGACTGTCATTCGTGAAAGAGCTCGTCGATTTACTCCATGGAAAAATTTCATTTGTCAGTCCGATAGCTGAATTTAATGATAAGCCCTGCGGTACCCAATTTGTGGTGGAATTGCCCATTAGCGAGCAGGTGCCGGAGGATGTTGAGGTGACGGATACGGAGGCGTTGACCACAGACTCAGATCTTTTATCGGAAAACGTTATTGAGAGCAATGGGGATGAAAAATCCCCCCCATCGAAAGTGTTAGTTGTGGATGACAGTATCGATATTCAACGATTGCTGCAGTCTGAGCTATCCGATCTCTATAAAATTCGAACGGCAGAAAATGGGTCTGTGGGGCTGAATATTGCCAAAGAGTGGATGCCCGATTTGATTATTACGGACGTAATGATGCCGGTGATGGATGGAATTGAGTTGTGTGAAAACTTAAAAACCGATGAAATTACGAGCCATATACCCATTATCATGTTGACCGCTCGTTCGTCGCAGGGGCATGAGCTGCAAGGTTTAAATACAGGCGCTGATGATTATATAAAGAAGCCATTTTCTACGCCGCTTTTAAAAGCGCGTATTCGTTCACAACTTGAGTCTTGTCGAAGATTGCGCGAACGTTTTAGTCAGAGCATCTTGTTCGACACCCCTGATCTACCAGCCATCGAGGTTAGTGCCGTGGATCAGGCATTTATTGAGCGGGCTCTTCGGATTATCCATGAGCGAATGGGGGAATATGATTTTGATGCGGCCGCTTTTGCTAATGCCATGGGCATGGGCGAGCGAACGCTACGCAATAAATTAAAAGCGGTGATGAATCTTACACCCGTTGCGCTTATTCGAAAACAGCGTCTTGGACGTGCCAAGGAGATGCTGGAGCAGGGGGGAGACGCCGTCCGCGTTTCTGAGGTCGGTGCTTCGGTTGGTTTTCTTGACTTAAGTCATTTCGGACGACTGTTTAAAAAAGAATACGGCAAAACGCCCTCGGAAATAAGTTCTACGAAAAAGTAAAATAGCCGTATGCTTTAACCCATCCTACAGCTCTTTTTTAACGGTAAATGGAAGTAAACCTACGATTTTTTCCAAAATAACCTGTAGTTCTTTCCAATATAGACTAACGAAGATTTATGCGTCCACTTAATCTATGCCTTGTCAAAAAGGGATGGATTATTCGGCTTTAAGGTTAGCTGAATATGAAAACAACAAACGGAGGGAACATGAACTTTAGCCGGAAAAAATCACACGTGCC